>NZ_BAAADJ010000023.1 GCF_039522365.1 Bacillus carboniphilus
AACGATATGAATTTTTACGTCAATCATAGTTGAACCGCCGTATACCGAACGGTACGTACGGTGGTGTGAGAGGTCGGGGGTTAGTCACCCCCTCCTACTCGATTTCTTCAATTACATCCCAGTTTCAGCACTGATTTCCTGTGCAGAATCAATGATATCCTGTGGAACTGTTACAGATACATTGTTGAACTCACTGTAGGTTCCAGTCATTTTCATGTCCATAGTGAGGGTTTCTTCCCCTTCAGTGATGGCCATTTTGATATTCATGTTCAAGGCTGTTGGATAAAATGTTTCTTGGTCGATATACATTTCATACTCTAAGTTTTCAATAGCTGTATTTTCAAAGATATTACCCATGCTAGCAAATTCCTGTGGCATAGAGTTAGCAAGCATATCTTGAGCAAAGTCAGCAAACTTCTCTCCATCTGCCTTCAGTTTTAGGATGTAGTTTGTTTCATCCTTTTGAAATTGAAAATCACTTACAAACTTTTGAAGATTTGCTAATTCAGCAGCAGGGTTTGTTTGTTGAGTTGCCGCCTCACCTAGTAGTTGAGCAGACATTTCGCTTGGCATCTTTAACCAAGTGTTGTTTGAAGGCTCTAGGAAGAAAAAGCCTTCCTCTGTCACATACATTTCTGTCGCAAATGATTCAGCTGTTCCTGCCATAGAAGTAGACATTTGTTGGTACATGGCTAATGGTTCAGCTACAACTTGACCTTCAATAGTAGTTTTCATATTTAATGGGCCTTCTTGAAGGTTTGAGGACATCGCCATATCTACATCAGATGTCATTGCAAAGCTAGTTAATGTATTTGAACTCTCCATTGTCTTTTCAAAAACTTCTTCAAGTGTTAATTCCTTTTCAGTTTCTTCTTCAACATCTTCTTCGGTGCCTTCAGATCCTTCGGTTTGTTCTTGATTATTTTGTTCTTCTTGGCTAGATTCATTGCCTTCTTTACTTACATCCTCTGCTGTTTGATTACAAGCTGCGAGAACAATTGCAAATGAGAATGCTAGTAAAAACATAGCTAATTTTTTCAATACTTTCCTCTCCCTTATCTTGTTATCTTGGAGTATCCGCCTTCATTTTACGATAAAATATAAGGGAAAGTTTCATTTTTTTGGAAAACAAGACTTAAGAACTAAAGTTTTGAAAGCAATAGGAGTGAAAGAATGATTATTCTAACCGATTTAGTAGGTAATAAGGTTGAGTTAACATATGGCATGACAACTGATACAAAAGAAATTTCAAATGTCCTTTGTATATCGAAGATTAAAGACCAATGGCTTTGTACACGACACCGAGTTCGGGGGATTGAATTTCCAGGAGGGAAAGTGGAACAAGGAGAGACTCCAGAATTTGCAGCCAAAAGAGAAATCTGGGAAGAGACAGGTGGGGTTGTTCAATTTCTCCGTTTCATTGGTCAATATAAAGTTATTTCACAAAAAGATTATTTTGTGAAGGGAATTTATTTTGCAGCCGTAGAAAAATTAGAAAAAAAGGATGATTATTTAGAGACAGGCGGGCCAGTTTTATTAGAGCCATCAACCGCTTTTCAGAATTTAGACGAGTCTTTTAGCTTTATCATGAGGGATGGTGTCGTCGAGCAAGTAATGAATTATGTAAGAACACATAAACTAGATCAATTCCCCCTGAAAAAGTAGAAAGAATTGATCTAGTTTTTTAGTTATCTTTTATCAGTTTCTTTTCGATAAGCTCAACAACTTTATACATAATGGTTGCAAAAACAGCAATCACCAGTAAGGAAAGCATGACGAGCGTAAAGTTAAATACTTGGAAACCATAAATAATCATATAACCAAGGCCTTGCGAGGATACTAGAAACTCACCAACGATAACCCCAACCCATGATAAGCCTACGTTGACTTTTAGAGTCGAAATAATGGTTGGAAATGAAGCGGGTAAAACAGCCTCTTTAAACATCTGTGATCGGGTAGCTTGAAAGGTTTGTAATACTTTTAAATAATTTGGGTCCACTTCTCTGAATGAGGTATAAACGACTATGGTGGTTATAATAACAGAAATAATCGCACCCATAGCGATAATAGAAGCAAAGTTTGGTCCTATTGCAACAATTAAAATTGGACCTAAAGCTACTTTTGGCATCGCATTGAGAATGACTAGATACGGATCCGAAATCTTTGAAAAAATGGGGAACCACCATAGTATGGCTGCTAATACAGTCCCTAAGAAAGTTCCTAGGATAAATCCAAGTACTGTTTCAAATAAGGTAACCCCTATATTGGAGAGTAGTGTACCGTCCTGAATTTTATCAATAAATAAATGGAACACCTTAGAAGGTGAACTAAAGATAAGGGGGTTAACCCAATAAAGGCGACTAGCCGTTTCCCAAAGAATAAAGAAAGCTACAAAGATGAAAAACTGATAGGTGCGAACCACTCTTTTTTCTTTGATTAGACTTTGTTTATATTGGTGGTGAAGGAGTTTAATATCAGGTTTTTGACTCAAGTTTCTCCAACTCCTTCCATATTTCTTGGAATAGATTAGAGTAGTCACTATGCTGCCTTGCTAAAAATGGTGTTAGCTCCTTTAACGCTGTTGGGACTTCAAATACCTTGTGTACCTTACCGGGATGACTCGAAAGTAAATAGATTTTATCACTCATGGCAATCGCTTCACCGATATCATGTGTAACTAACACTGCTGACTTATTAAATGATTTCAAGGTTTCCCATACCAAATCTTCAAGTTTCAGTTTTGTTTGAAAATCAAGAGCTGAGAATGGCTCATCTAATAGCAACAGTTTGGGGTCCGTTAATAATGTACGAACTAAGGCAACTCTTTGTCGCATTCCGCCTGACAGTTGTTTTGGATACTGGTCCTCTACCCCATGTAGGCCCATGTCAGATAATAATTGAATGGCTCGATTAGTGGAATTGTCTTTTAATTCCCCTTGAAGCTTTAAACCAAGAAGTATATTTTCTTTAATTGTTTTCCAAGGAAAAAGATAATCCTGCTGCAGCATGTAACCAGTTTGATTCGATGCTTTATCTTTTACTGACAAGCCATCCAGCATTACTTTTCCCTCAGTAGGAGAAATAAGACCAGCGATAATGGAAAGAAGCGTTGTCTTTCCGCAACCGCTCGGTCCGAGGAGGGAGATAAATTCTCCTTCCTCAGAGGTGAAGTTGATATTTTCAAGAGCGGTTGTGGCCGTCTTTTTAGTAAAATAAGTGTGATGTACTTGTTGAACAGATAAGAAACTCATATTTGAACGGCCTCCTTTAGGATATTTACTCAATAACAGAATCTGCGATATCAGTGTTTACCAAAGTTTCATGTTCCACGTATTGTGGTAATTCACCAGCTTCATCCATAATGTCTTGGAGGTTATTCCACTCATCTATATCCAGAATAGGGTCCGTCGCAAATGAACCTTGGCTCTTGTAGCGCTCAACGCTCATTTCAATTAACTCTAACTCTGTATCTTCAAAATAAGGCTGGATGATCTCTGCGATCTCTTTTGCACTGGCAGTTTGAATCCATTGTTGGGCTTTATATAGTCCGCGAGTAAATTTCTCAACGGTTTCCGGGTTTTCATCCATATAGCTTTGTTTAGCCATAAAGGTTGTATATGGAACGTGACCGGATTCGGTTCCAAAGGATGCTACAATGTGACCAATACCTTCTTTTTCAAACACACTAGCTTGAGGTTCGAATAATTGAACGTAATCACCAGTACCAGAAGCAAAGGCACTAGAGATATTGGCAAAATCGATATTTTGAATGAGCTCCAAGTCATTATGAGGATCAATGCCGTGTTTCTTTAAAACAAACTCACCAACCATTTGCGGCATACCACCTTTACGTTGACCCAGGAAAGTAGAATCCTTTAACTGATCCCAAGAGAAATCTTCTACCGCTTCTCTAGAAACTAAAAATGTGCCATCAGTTTGTGTTAATTGGGCAAAATTAATGACAGGATCATTTGACCCTTGGGCATACACGTATATAGAAGTCTCTGACCCTACGAGACCAATATCGGCTCCATCTGAAAGTAAAGTGGTCATGACTTTGTCTCCACCAAAAACAGTGGTAAGCTCAACATCAATACCTTCATCTTTAAAGAAGCCTTTCTCAATGGCAACATACTGTGGGGCATAAAAAATAGAGCGTGTTACTTCGGCAATTCGCACCTTGTCATTTCCGGAGTTGCATGCCGTTAATCCTATAAGTAAAAAACTAGCTACAACTAAAGAAAGAATGATTCTAACTCTCTTTCTCATCTGTTATCCTCCTTAAAATTGGGCTTTTTCCATGGGTCATTCGCCCGGAAAAGAATCTAAAATATCGTATGAAAAAAGAAAAAATGTGTGAATGCCTAGAAAAAATATTAAGTGGAGTTTGAGAGTGAAAGATAAAGGAGTTTAAGCTATGTCAACCATGATTCATAAGGAACGATTCCCCTCCCCCCATCCGAACATCAATCTGTACACGGTGACCTATCAATCAAGCGGGTTACAGGTAAAAGGGTTACTAGCGGAGCCAAAGGGTATTGAGCCTTTGGACGGCTTTCTGTATCTTAGAGGGGGCATTAAAAATGTTGGAAAGGTGAGACCCGGGCGTATCATTCAATTTGCTTCTGAGGGCTTTATTGTTTTTGCTCCTTTTTATCGTGGAAATCAAGGAGGAGAAGGAAATGAGGACTTTGGTGGCGAAGACCGTAATGACGCCATTTTTGCATTTGACCTACTAGCTGAGCACCCTAGAGTCAAATCGGACGCTATTCATGTCTTCGGTTTTTCTAGAGGTGGGGTCATGGCTCTTTGGACAGCAATAGAAAGACCTGTTAGCTCTCTAGTGACATGGGGAGGGGTAAGCGATATGTCTTTAACATATGTTGAAAGAGAAGATCTGAGACGAATGATGAAAAGGGTTATAGGTGGAACGCCAGTTAAAGTTCCAGAGCGTTATCGAGAAAGAACTCCCTTATATTATTTAGAGACCATGAGTTCTCCTGTTCTCATTATTCATGGAGAGCAAGACCTGAATGTTTCGGTTGAACACGCTTATCGTCTTGAAAAAAGACTGAAAGAGTTGAAAAAGCCTGTTAAATCGTGGTATTTTCCTGAGTTAACACATTACTTTCCACCCAGCATTAACAGAAAAACTGTTTTAGAATTAACAAGCTGGATGAAAATGCAAAACCATTCAAATACATATGTAGGAGGTTGAGGAGATGGGTATGCCTTTAGAACTTCAAACGATGCTTGTGACGAAGGGGAAAGAAGAAAGAGTAGAAGAGAACACTTTCTTGCTAGAAAAAGAAGGTTATCGACTATATCCATTAGATGTCCCTATTGAGGTTAGGAAATTGAAAGAGTCAGATCCGAGTGGGACTGCTATTATTGATTCATTAAAATGGGAGAAGGAAAAGACGGTGATTACGTACCGTTTGGTTTCGTTGTATTCGATCAATTAGATGTGGAGGACCGGTGCTGTAAAGGTGCCGGTTTTTTTACATTTACACGATAGTTGATATCCTAAACAATGGCCGTTGATTTCCGTTGCAGGTGCTTGCTTTCCGCAGGCGGTCCGGGAGCCTCCTCGTCGCTTACGCTCCTGCGGGGTCTCCCTTGTCCCTTCCTCCTGCAGGAGTCAAGCACCTTCCACTCCAATCAACTGCAGTTGAACTATAATTACAAGAAACAGACCCTTCTCCAATCAAAAAGAATATTAAAAAGCCCACAAGCCACTCTCTCATGACTCATGGGCACACATTCATTAGTTTGTACGTAAAGGTCCACCTAGTTTTTCGATTTCCTCTGTAACACCATTGAACTTTGCAAAGTTTTCTTTAAACTTTTTCGCTAATTCTAGTGCTTTTTCCTCGTATGCTTCTTTATGTTCCCATGTTCTATGTGGTTGAAGTACATGATCAGGAACACCTGGAACATAAATTGGAATATTCAAACCAAAGATTGGATCTTTAACCGTTTCAGTATTCGCAATTTCACCATTTAGTGCTGCTTGCACCATTGCACGAGTATAGGACAGCTTCATACGGCTTCCAACACCATATTCTCCGCCGGTCCAACCTGTGTTAACCAAGTATACTTGAACCTGGTGTTGATCAATATTTTCTCCAAGCATCTTAGCATAGTGTTGAGCAGGTAACGGCAAGAATGGAGCACCAAAGCATGTAGAGAACGTTGCTTGTGGCGATGTAATGCCTCTCTCAGTCCCAGCAAGTTTACTTGTATATCCACTAAGGAAATGATACATAGCCTGTTCTTTTGTAAGTTTCGAAATTGGAGGAAGAACCCCGAATGCATCCGCTGTTAAAAAGACGATTGTGTTAGGATGTCCAGCAACAGAAGGAGTAGCAATATTCGTCATATTTTCAAGTGGATAAGCAGCACGAGTATTCTCAGTCAGAGTTCCATCATCATAGTCTGCTATTCTTGTATCAGGATCTACCATTACGTTTTCGAGTACAGAACCAAAACGAATGGCATCGAAAATTTGTGGTTCCTTTTCTTGGGAAAGGTTGATACATTTTGCGTAACATCCACCTTCTATATTAAACACACCATTAGCAGACCACCCATGCTCATCATCACCAATTAAGCGGCGATTTGGATCTGCAGAAAGTGTAGTTTTTCCTGTTCCAGATAAACCAAAGAACAAGGCAACATCGCCTTCTTCACCTATATTCGCAGAACAATGCATTGGGAAA
The DNA here is from genome assembly GCF_039522365.1 of Bacillus carboniphilus. Classification (GTDB taxonomy): domain Bacteria; phylum Bacillota; class Bacilli; order Bacillales; family JC228; genus Bacillus_BF; species Bacillus_BF carboniphilus. Next base: position 6,723 of record NZ_BAAADJ010000023.1, read on the forward strand.
ACATTATTTTTTGGCAAAAGGTAATTCATAACTGAGAAAATGGATTTCTTCATTTCACCAGCGTATTCAGTTCCACCAATTAAGACGACTTTTTCCTCAAAAGAAATAATAATAAATGTTTCAGAACGTGTTCCATCTTCAGTAGGATTAGCTTTAAATCCTGGTGCTGAAATGACGGTAAACTCTGCATGATGTTGTTCTAATTCCTCAGCAGTAGGTCTAATGAATAATTGCTGAGCAAACAGATTGTGCCAAGCAAATTCGTTAATGACTTGAATAGGTAAGCGATATTTTGGGTCAGCTCCGGCAAACCCTTTGAATACGAATACCTCATTTTTATCTTTTAAGTATTGAAGAACTTTATCATATAGTTTACTAAAGTTTTCTTTAGGGAAAGGTTGATTAATTTTTCCCCAATCTACATCATTTTCTGTAACTGAGTCTTTGACAATGTATTTATCTTCAGGAGAACGACCTGTGTATAAACCAGTTTCAGCGCGAACAGCTCCAGTAGATGTGATAATTCCTTCGTTTCTTTCAATAATCTTTTCTACTAATTTAGCAGTACCTAATTGAATCTTTAGATTTCCTCCACGTTCGATTGAAGATAGGTTAGTTGTAAGAAGGCTAGAACCCATTTTATTCCCCTGTCCTTTCTCTTTATAAATTTCGGGTAATTCAATCCCAAAAACCACATGTTATGTTAATCATTCATTGTCCATATAAACTGAAATAAGATGTACTATTGTTAATTAGTATAACACATTAGATGTAATAGTCTATACTAATTTATTTTTTTGGTGACATGTTTTTCATTTTTTGGACGCTTCCTTATGTATTTGATTCAACAATACCACTTTTGAAAAGAACTTACTAATTTTATGTGTATAATGGAAGTAAGATGGAAAACTAATGAGGTGACCGTCCATGAGTATTGAAAAATTTGCTTTATACGACGCACAGTGTTTGCTTTGTCAGAAGAGTAAGTCTGCCATTCAGAAAATAGATACTCTTAATAGGTTTACATGGGTATCTTTACAGGAATATGAAAAGAGAGAGGATGCTATTCCGTTTAAACCGGTTGAGTTAAGGAGAGAGCTACACCTGGTTATACAAAAAGGAGAAAAGGTAAAAGTCCTAAAAGGATTTTTAGCGATTCGCTACATGTTTCTGTTCATGCCCTTAACTTTTTTCTTAGGAGTGCTCGCCTATTTTCCGGGTGTTACCTTAATAGGAAACCCGTTATATAAATGGGTGGCAAAAAGGCGCCATAATCTGCTAAAGCACAAATGTGATTCAGATCAATGCTCCTTATAAAAATCCTATAAAAAACTCCTTGAAAATTGTATTGACAAGGGGATTTTTGGTGGTTATGATTTTACCTTGTACGGATTCTCTTATCCTGAGTTGGTGGAGGGACAGGCCCAATGAAACCCAGCAACCTGCTACACTCGAAAAAAGGTAGACAAAGGTGCTAACCGAAGGCAAGGAATCTCCTTGAACGATAAGAGTGAAAGAATAAATTTTAGCAAACGTAAAGAAGGGTTCCCCTTTATATAAGAAGGATTTTTTTTACATGAAAAAATTTGAACCTTGGCTACATAATAAGAAGAAGTACGATTCCATTTACCACAATTAGGTTTAAAAGAAGTAATGGATTCCCTTCTAGCAACATGACTGCCGAGACTCACCTGAATCATTTGCTAATACTTATAACTTATCATAGTTTAGGAAACGAGTTCCGTGATATAAAGCGTGTTTGTACGTAAAATTAGGAGGATTAAAATGTCTACAAAAAAGCGTTTATTTACGTCTGAGTCTGTAACTGAAGGGCACCCAGACAAAATTTGTGACCAAATTTCCGATTCCATCCTAGATGCCATTCTAGAAAAGGATGCCAATGCTCGTGTTGCTTGTGAAACATCTGTTACAACTGGTCTTGTACTAGTGGCAGGGGAAATTACAACTTCTACTTATGTGGATATCCCAAAAATTGTTCGTGAAACCATTGCTAATATCGGTTATACACGAGCAAAGTACGGATTTGATTCAGAAACTTGTGCGGTATTAACATCCATTGATGAACAGTCCGCTGATATCGCAATGGGAGTTGACCAAGCTCTTGAAGCGCGTGAAGGACAAATGAGTGAGGAAGAAATCGAAGCAATCGGAGCAGGTGACCAAGGATTGATGTTTGGTTTTGCTTGTAACGAAACAAAAGAGCTTATGCCACTTCCGATTTCTTTAGCTCACAAATTGTCTCGCCGTCTAACAGAAGTACGTAAAGACGATATTTTGCCATATTTACGTCCGGATGGAAAAACACAAGTAACGGTTGAATATGATGAAAATGACAAGCCAGTTCGTATCGATACAATTGTCATTTCAACTCAACATCACCCTGAGATTTCATTAGAGCAAATTCAACGTAACTTGAAAGAACACGTAATCAATCCTGTCGTACCTAAAGAGTTAATCGATGAACAAACGAAATACTTCATCAATCCAACTGGCCGCTTTGTAATCGGTGGACCACAAGGGGATGCTGGTTTAACAGGTAGAAAAATTATCGTAGATACCTACGGTGGTTATGCAAGACATGGTGGAGGAGCTTTCTCTGGGAAAGATCCTACAAAAGTTGACCGTTCTGCTGCATATGCGGCACGTTATGTTGCTAAAAACATCGTGGCAGCTGGTTTAGCAGATAAGTGTGAAGTTCAATTGGCTTATGCAATTGGTGTAGCACAGCCAGTATCCATTTCCATTGACACATTCGGAACGGGTACAGTTAATGAGGATGTACTTGTTGATTTAGTACGCGAAAACTTTGACCTTCGTCCAGCAGGAATCATCCGTATGCTAGACCTACGTCGTCCAATTTATAAGCAAACAGCTGCATATGGTCACTTCGGAAGAAATGACTTAGATTTACCTTGGGAAAGAACAGATAAAGCAGAAGCTCTTAAAGAACAAGCTGCTAAAGCATAATAGGGGATAAGGGGTTGCATCAATTGGGTGTAACTCCTTTTTCTTTACCTCGTCAAATACTATAGAGAGAAATAATTAGGAAATAATCCCTTTCCCATTTTGCAAGGAAAAATGGTAGTATGTTAAGGGAAACTGATTTTTTATCAGTATCATAAACTTCAGAAATTCGGATTGATTACAATAAAGTAGGTGGCTACATATGTGTGGATTTATTGGATGTGTTCATGAACACACTCAAACAAACAACCATAGAGATGAACAACTTAAACAAATGAACGACCTCATTTTTCATCGTGGACCAGATGATGAAGGATTCTTTTCAAATGAACATGTCCAGCTTGGATTTAGACGATTAAGTATTATTGACATAGAAGCAGGACACCAGCCATTATCTTATGAAAATGAAAGATACTGGATTATCTTTAATGGTGAAATCTATAACTATTTAGAACTAAGAGAGAAATGTATAGAAGAAGGACTATCGTTTAGTACACATTCTGATACAGAGGTCATTATAGCTCTTTATAGTAAATATAAAGAAAAAGCTGTTGAAAAATTACGTGGGATGTTTGCTTTTGTTATTTGGGATAAAGAAGAGAAAAGCCTATTTGGAGCTCGTGATCCATTTGGGATTAAACCATTCTTTTATAAGCAAGATAACGATAAGCTTTACTTTGGATCTGAGAAGAAGAGTATATTATTAGCTACAAATGATAATAAAAATATCTCTCACGAAGCTTTTCAACAATATTTAACTTACCAATACGTTCCAGAGCCATATTCATTAACAGATGGGATTTATAAGCTTGAACCAGGTCATTATTTTACAAAAGCACTCGGTAAACCGATGAATATAAAGCAGTATTGGAAGGCTTCCTTTGCTCCTATTCATAAGGATGAAGCTGAATGGGTGAAGGAAATTAGAGATGTTCTATTTGATTCGGTTGAGAAACATATGCGAAGCGATGTACCTGTTGGCTCATTCTTATCCGGGGGAATTGACTCTACGATTATTGCATCGATTGCAAAAGAGTTCCACCCAAGCATAAAAACATTCTCAGTTGGTTTTGATCACAATGGTTTTAGTGAAATTGATGTAGCGAAAGAAAGTGCAGAAAAATTAGGATTAGAAAATATAAGCTACGTGATTTCTCCTGAAGAATACATGGAGGAATTACCTAAAATTATGTGGCATTTAGATGACCCATTAGCAGACCCAGCTTGTGTGCCTTTATACTTTGTAGCAAGAGAAGCTAGAAAGCATGTAACCGTTGTTTTATCTGGTGAAGGAGCTGATGAGTTGTTCGGTGGCTATAACATCTATCGTGAGCCACAGTCTCTTCAAATCTTTGATAAAATACCACAGGCACTAAAGAGTATTTTATTACAGCTTTCTAGAATTCTTCCTGAAGGTGTTAAAGGTAAGAGCTTTATAGAACGAGGCTGTACACCTTTAGAAGAAAGATTTATTGGGAATGCCAAAATGTTTACAGAAAAAGAAAAGCAGCACCTAATGGCTCAGTATAACGATAAACTACATTATACAGATATAACAAAGCAATTATATAAAGAGTCCATGGGATATGGACCAGTTGAGCAAATGCAATATATTGATATTCATACGTGGATGAGAGGGGATATCTTATTAAAAGCAGATAAGATGACGATGGCTCATTCCTTAGAGCTGAGAGTACCGTTCTTAGATAAAGAAGTATTTAAGGTTGCTTCAAACATCCCAAGTGCTGTTAAAACATCCAATGGTACAACTAAATATATTTTACGTAAAGCGGCAGAAACCATTATTCCAGCTCATGTTCTAAATCGTAAAAAGTTAGGGTTCCCTGTGCCAATTCGTCACTGGCTGAAAAATGAAATGCATGATTGGGCTGTTCAAATTATTCATGAAAGTCATACAGAACAATTCATTAAAAAAGACTATGTGCTTAACCTGTTAGAAGAGCATTGCCAAGGAAAAGCGGACCATAGCCGTAAGATTTGGACTGTGTTAGTATTCATGATTTGGTATAAGGTTTACGTTGAAAAAGAATATGATTTCGAAAAAACAGGGCAGCCAGAAAGAGAGTTCGTAACAGCAACCCATTAATGTAGGGTGATGGTTACAGCCTGACTACCCATTTGCGTCCACGATTGAATAAATTCATCGATGGGCGCTTTTTTATTTTGCATTCCTGTTAAGGGATCATTAAAATATACAAATTGATTATCATACCCAGTTAGTAACACAGAATGCTCTTTATATGTGATATCAATCGTTCCTTTGGGCGTTATCCAAGTTTCAAAAGCAGAGTCTGGAAGCTTTTGATACGTTGTGTTTATGATGACCCAAACGGGCATCCCTTGGGATAAATACATTTTTACGTTAGAAAAATCACTTCCCGTAATATCCGCTACTTGTCCAGGGGCATAGGTTTCTGCCAGTTCTACTATTGGTTTATGATAAACACCTAATCCAGGATTTTGAAAGCTATACATATCCCCAACAAAGCCTTCATTAGGGTGGCCAAAAAACACTTGGCCATTCTTAACACGATAAGGTGTGGTATCTTTTATAATTTCTTCTGCCAATATAAGCTTGTCTGCATCATAACCATGAAATTGGAGAAGCATGGCTAGACTTGTAACCTCACAACCTCTTACAAGTTCAGGATACTGTGAAATAATAGGAGCTTGAAGTAAAACCTGCTCCTGAATCTTAACCATTTTATAAACCTCTGGGTCTTGTTCAGTCGTATTTATATGGTTGATATTTAGAGAAGGAGATCCATCGTAAAAAGCAAGCGCCCATTTTTCTTCCGAACGAGTCACAATCATCCAGGAAGCAATGGCAATGACCATTGAAAAGAGAACAGCAAAGATCTTTGTTTTCATTGGAAATGTATGAAAGCAACTATAAATGATTACGCTTATGAAAAGGAGTATGATTACGAACCATTCCATCTATATCACCTAACATGAATTGTTTACTTTTTATATCGGCAATCTTGTTGGGATTTATAATATTGTCCTTTTTCATAATACTCTCGTTGGATTCGTTTCATGTCTTGAATGTCTTCATCTGTCAATTCACGAATAACTTTAGCTGGACGACCAAATGCTAATACACCGGGAGGAATAACTTTTCCAGGAGGCACTAAGCTTCCGGCTCCAATGAAAGCACCTTCGCCGATTTCAGCTCCATCTAAGATAATGGAGCCCATACCAATTAGTGCGTGCTTACGGATGATAGAGCTATGTAAGATAACTTGATGTCCTACTGTTACTTCATCTTCAATAATCATTGGTTTGTTTGGACTTTGGTGCACAACACAATTGTCTTGAATGTTAACGCGTTTGCCAATAATAGTAGGAGATACATCGCCTCGAATAACGGTGTTAAACCAAATGCTTGAATCTTCATCAATTGATACATCACCGGTAATTGTTACATAATCTGCAATAAAGACATTTTCTGCAATCTTGGGTGTATGTTTTCCGTATGGATAAATCACTTCAATAACCATCCTTTTTCTTTACTTATTTAATCATTCTACCTTATTTGTAATAAAGTTTGTTTTCTAAAGCAAGAAACAGTTTTTTATTTTGATAATAGAAAGGGGTGAGTCTTTCCGTGTGGAAATGGGAAGCGGATGAAAATGCTCTAGCCTCAATTGTCATCATCCATGGTGCATTTGAACATCATGGTAGATATAGATGGCTTGTAGAAATGTGGCGTTCAAGTGGATTTCATGTATTAATGGGAGACTTACCTGGACAAGGCACAACGACAAGATCCAATAGAGGTCATATTGATTCATTTGATGAATATATAGAAGAGGTTGATGGCTGGATTAAAGAAGCAGCAAAGTGGGAGTTGCCCATATTCTTAATCGGTCATAGTATGGGTGGTCTAGTGGTCGTCCGTTTATTACAGGAAAAAAAGGTGCATCTTGCTGGTGCTATTTTGTCTTCTCCATGCCTAGGTCTAGCTAAACATCCATCTAAATTCTTAGAATCCATTTCGTGGGGACTAAACAAAATCGCACCCAAAATGAAAGTAAGTCCAAAGCTAACGGTTGATTTAGTTACAAGAAATGTAGAAGTCCAAAATTCAGATGTGAATGATTCATTGTATGTGACAGATGTATCTGTACGATGGTATCGTGAATTAATACAAGGGGTTCATCAGGCTTTTGACAAGGTTCACAAAACGTTAGATGTTCCGTTACTTGTGATGCAGGGTGGAAATGATAAAATTGTGGATAAACAAGCCGTTCGGAAATGGTTCAACCAAGTGAAACTAAATGATAAGCATTATAAAGAATGGCAAGAATGTTACCACGAGATATTTAGTGAGCCCAATAGAGAAATCATTTTTGAATATACTGTAGATTTTGTGAAGGCGAGATTAAAGTTACTTGGTTACTACATAGAGTGAGGTGACACACGTGTCGATTCCAACTAAACCGATTGCACTCATGAAGCAGGTGTTTAAACAGGTAATGCCCACCGTTCATCAAGAGTTGAGCTATTGGAAAAAACGTGCTGAGGAAATTCCTAATGAAGAGTTACGAAAGCAGGCCCTGGCTAGTATTGCAGGAAAAACATTTCATTGTGAGGGAGGGGCAATCCTCTCACTTTTATCAGGTGCAGAAGCTGCGAAAATTATTAAGTTCATCGTGGCTTATCAAACCATCAGTGATTATTTAGACAATCTTTGTGATCGGAGTACATCTCTGGACCCGAAGGATTTTGAACAGCTTCATTTATCGATGAAGCATTCAGTAACCGTTGGAGCAAAGCTAGCACCGTATTACTGTTACCGAGAGGAACGAAACGACGGAGGTTACTTAGAAGAACTCGTTGTAACATGTCAAAGTGTCCTAGAACAATCGAAGCACTATCATTTGATTAAAGACCATTTAATCGAACTTTGCCAATACTACTGTGATTTGCAAGTCCATAAGCATGTTACGATTGAAGAGAGAGAAGCTCGTTTAATGAAGTGGTTTAATCAGTATAAAAAACAGATACCAGAAATGGAATGGTATGAATTCTCGGCTTGTTCTGGGTCAACATTAGGGATTTTTTGTTTGGTCTCCTACTCGTTCAGGAAAGACTTTAACGAGATTCCATTTGAACCAATTAAGGCAGGGTACTTTCCTTATGTTCAAGGCTTACATATCTTACTTGATTATTTTATAGACCAGGAAGAGGATAAATTAGAAGGAGATTTAAACTTTTGTTCCTATTATGAAAGCAATGAACAATTGGTTAATCGTTTGATACACTTTCTTAAACAAGCTGATAAATACATTGAAGGGCTCCCACACTCTGATTTCCATAAGCTGATAAACAGAGGCTTGTTAGGTGTCTATCTCTCCGATCAAAAAATAGGAAAACGATTTAGTGACAACAGAAAGATTGTGAAACAGCTATTAAAAACAGGAGGACCAACTGGTTACTTCTTTTATTGGAACCGGAAGGCATATGAGGCTGTTAAAAAATCAAAAATATTGTCTCCTCTTAAAGTGAAGAAGGAAGCTTAATTTGGAACGCTCAAACTTAGGTTTGAGCGTTTTACTGTGTTATATGCGCCTATCATTGGTACACTAAATATACAATGAAAAGGTAGAGAGGTCTGTGACATGACATCAATAAAATTGAGTATTCTCGAACAGTCACCCATTTCTGAAGGACAAACCGCCACTGAAGCTTTGAAAGAAACTGTAGAATTAGCAAAGTGGGCGGATCGCACCGGGTTCAATCGTTTTTGGGTGTCTGAACATCATGATACGGCATCACTAGCGGGATCTTCACCAGAGGTATTGATTTCTCATATTGGGAGTCACACAAAGAATATTCGGTTAGGTTCAGGGGGAATCATGCTCCCTCATTATAGTGCTTATAAAGTTGCTGAAAACTTTAAGCTGTTGGAAGCACTATATCCAAATCGGATTGATCTAGGAATTGGACGTGCCCCTGGTGGAATGCCGCGTGCATCCTATGCCCTTGCAGATGGAAGGCCAAGAGATGTAAAACGCTATCCTCAGCAAGTAGATGACCTACTCATGTATTTACACGATACAATCCCGGATGTCCATCCTTATAAAGGCTTAATAGCGGGACCAATGTCAGATTCTATTCCTCCAGTATGGATGCTTGGTTCAAGTCCATCCAGTGCTCTAGTGGCTGCTGAAAAAGGCCTTCCGTACTCCTTCGCTCTATTCATTAACGGAGAGGGAGGAGAAAGCTTTTTGCATAAGTATCGGCAGCATTTTCAGCCTTCACCATATTTGAAGAAACCCAAAACGATGGTTACTGTTTTTGTTGTTTGTGCGGAAACAGAAGAAAGAGCTAATTATATTGCAGGCAGTAAAGATTTAGCTATGCTTATGGCTGAGCAAGGAATGACTTCAAAGGGGACCCCTCATCCGGACAAATTTTTACAATATAAAATGAGTCCTTATGAAGAAAAACGAGTGGAATTTAATCGAAATCGAATGGTTGTTGGGACGCCAGAAAAGGTCAAGACGGAGTTAAACAGAATTTCAAGAGAATATGAAACAGATGAACTTATGCTAGCAACCATCACTTATGACTTTAAAGATAAACTTAAATCTTTTGAGTTAATTGCACGTGAATTTGGATATAACAAAGGTCAGCATTGATAGGATGCTGACCTAGATTTTTTCTAATGCAATAATAAAAGGTGGATTATTCGTTTGGTTAATAAATTGATACCTTAAAACATGGACGAATTGTTGGTCTAATTTTTCTACATAGCGAACGATGTAATCACGCTCAACTGCACCATCAAAATGGCCAGGATAAATCACTAGGACAATGACAGCCTCAGAGGGCATTACAGATAATAGTTGTTCTACTGCTGCAATCGTAGTCTTGGGTCTTGTAACAATAGATTTATCCCCACCTGGTAGGTAGCCCAGATTAAAAATAGCCCCCGTAATTTTCTTATGATGTAGAGGGGGAATAAAATCGAGGACATGCTCATGACCTTTTTGAAATAAGAGGACTTGATCAGTCATTTCGTGCTCCTGAAGGCGGTCTCTTGTCGTTTCAATAGCCTCTTTCTGAATATCAAACCCGTACACTTTTCCAGTATTCCCTACAAGCCGAGCGAGAAATAACGTATCGTGTCCGTTTCCAACTGTAGCATCTACCACAATATCCCCTTCTAAAACGGCACTCTCTATAATTTTCCTTGCAAAAGGTAATATTCTTTCTAACTTCATACCAGTTCCTCCTTAACGGTAGGAGTGTAAAACTTACCTTGCCAACTATCCCGTCGTTCTAATTCACGATCGATTTCGTTTAGTACCCCCCATTTATTCACACTCCACATCGGTCCAATCATTAAATCAATGGGGCCATCACCAGTAATCCGATGAATGATCATTTCTGGAGGTAAAATTTCAAGCTGATCACATGCAAGTTTGATGTACTCTTCAAATGATAAAAATTCTAGCATTCCTTTTTCATATTGCTTTACCATCGGAGTTCCTTTTAAAAGGTGTAAAAGATGAATTTTAATCCCTTGAACATCAAGCTTTGCTACTTCCTTTGCTGTTTCCATCATCATTTCAGGAGTTTCTTGGGGAAGTCCGTTAATAATATGGGAGCAGACACGAATCCCATGCTTACGAAGCTTATTTACTCCTTCTACATAGCATTGAAAATCATGGGCGCGGTTAATTAGGTCTGCCGTTTTTTGATGAACGGTTTGTAAACCAAGCTCTACCCAGAGGTAGGTCCTTTTATTCAATTCGGCTAAATACTCTACAACATCATCCGGAAGACAATCAGGTCTAGTGGCAATCGACAATCCCACTACACCTTCCTGTTTCAAAACGGTTTCATATTTTTCTCTTAGTACTTCTACAGGGGCATGAGTGTTTGTAAAGGCTTGGAAATAAGCAATATATTTTCCAGCCTTCCATTTGTCATGCATTCTTTCTTTGATATTGTGAAATTGGGTTTCTAAATCCTCCGCCCGGTTACCTGCAAAGTCACCAGATCCGGCTGCACTACAAAATGTACAACCTCCGTGAGCAACAGTTCCGTCTCGGTTCGGGCAGTCAAATCCGCCATCTAATGAGATTTTAAATACTTTATGTCCAAAGTGTTTTCGTAAATGATAATTCCATGTATGATATCTTTTATTGTCATTTGTAAAAGGAAATGGATTTTGTGACAATGGTACATCCTCCTTCTGAATTCAATTTATTCTACCACGGACAAGGGTTCCTTCCAACCAGTTACGGCACTGGCAAATATTAAATGGTCTATATGTACCAGGAAGGCTCACAATAAGAAATGGGGAGAGCCAATCCCTAACAAGTGTGATTTTCGGGGAGGAAATGACATGGCAACTCGACAATCAATGGATGACTTTCTTCAGCGCTGTGAAGACGCATTAAGAACGGCTCAAGAGGAATACTTAGCTGGTCAAAGACAAGAGCATTACCATGATCAAGAATATACTCAGGCGATGCAGGGGCTGGAAGATACCATCAATGAGCTTCAAATTATGGCACATAGTGCGAACGCTCAACAGCGGGATCAACTGTATCGTATGAGGCTTCAAATTGAACAACTTCAAAATAGAATGATCTTACTTGACCACTAGGAGGAGAACCATGAAGAAACGTTCGAAGCAAAACAACCCTGAACAAAAAACAAACAATGGTGTTAACAATTTTGACACTGAAATGGCTAAGGAGCATGACCAAGTCTTAGCAGTAAAAAAGAAAAATGCTAAAAGAGGTCAACCGGATCGATCTAAGACGAATTAGTTTATTTGTGAGAAGCTGCTACTTGATAGTAGTGGCTTTTTTTTTCTGTATGGACTATGTATGGTGCCCGTTTTGGGTTTGAGAAGTAAAGAATGGTCACCATACGTGGCGAATGATGCCCGTTTTGGGTTTGAGAAGAAAAAAATGGTCATCATAGGTATGCAATGGTGCCCTTTTTGGGTACGAGAAGTAAAAAATGGTCACCATACGTCATCAGAACTAGGGTAAGATCGTCCACGCTGATTCCAACATATACATCCTCAATCATAAGTAAAAAAATCCCTTATTAACTGAATAATTGAACTTTATATCTAGGAGTATTTTTCTATTGCTCAACCTCTTAAAAAGACCTACAATTACTTTGTTATTCGAAATAATTGATGGAAGGGGCTGTTTCACAAATGCCTCGTTCAGTATGGCTATTAGTCATTGGTATGGCTGTGAATGTGACAGGTTCATCATTTTTGTGGCCTCTTAATGCCATTTTTATAAATCAACATTTAGGGAAAACCTTAACGATTGCTGGGGTTGTGCTTTTACTCAACCAAGCTGCAAGTGTAGCCGGAAACTTAATTGGTGGATCTCTGTTTGACAAATTAGGTGGATACCGAACTATTATAGTTGGAACGCTATTTGCCTTACTGGCTTCCATAGGATTATCGTTCTGGCATAGCTGGGTACCCTACATTCTTTTCCTAATCTTAATCGGTTTCGGTTCTGGTATGATTTTTCCTGCGATGTACGCTTTAGCAGGATCTGTTTGGAAAGAAGGAGGACGTAGAGCATTTAATGCCATATACGTTGCTACCAACCTAGGAGTTGCCCTAGGATCTGCATTAGGTGGGATGGTCGCATCATTTAGTTTTGAATTAATTTTCATTGCTAATGCTTCATTATTCTTCGTTTACTTCTTGATTGCTCTAATTGGATACCGCTCTATTGAAGGAACAAAAGGTATGTCAACTTCAGTCCTGACTCACTCTGGGAAAGTGAAAAGTTATACGAAGCTAACAGCTCTGTTAGTTGTTTGTTTCGGTTATATGCTAATTTGGATTGGCTATGTTCAATGGCAGACAACGATTGCTGCTTATACTCAGGAAATTGCTATTAGTTTAAAGCAATACAGCTTATTATGGACTATTAACGGTGCATTGATTGTGTTAGGCCAACCACTATTATCGAAAGTGGTAAAGCATTTTAGAACGCTAAAACAACAAATTATTGTCGGTATTTTTATCTTCATTATTGCTTTCTCCGTTGCAAGTGTTGCGGATGCTTATATCGGCTTTATGACAGCTATGGTGATTATGACAATAGGAGAAATGTTAATATGGCCAGCTGTACCAACGATTGCCCAAAGCCTAGCACCAGAAGGAAGAGAAGGGTTTTACCAAGGTATAGTTAATAGCACAGCCACTGTTGGACGAATGTTAGGGCCTTTAGTTGGAGGTCTCCTTGCCGATCAATACGGAATGAACATGTTATTTATCACATTAAGCGTCCTGTTTGTACTAAGTATTTTTACTACTCTCTTATACGATCGAGGGCTAAAGCGTGTGGAAGTACCACAAGCAAAAGTCAGTGCTTAAAACGAAAGGAGCAAAATTTGTTGAAGAAACACTTGCAAATTTTGCTCCATTTACATACAATAATAAACAACTTTATGCAAACTAAAGCGTTGAAAAGGAATAGTAGCTTTTGTAATCTCGTAGTCAGAGAGTTGACGGGTGGTGCAAGTCAACCGAGACCAAAGTGAACTCGCCTTGGAGCCATAGGTGTGAACGAATAGTAATGCCTATCGTGAGTCTGCGTTAATGACTGAATGAAGCGAGTGCAAATTGAGTAGTCCAACATGACACTTAAGCACTAACGTGGGTGGTACCGCGGGAGTATACATACGTCCTCTCGTCCCAATACTGGGATGAGAGGACTTTTTTATTTTATTTTATTTTGGCTATGTTAAAGCTAATTGGCAATTTGAAATCAACAGGGCAGAAAACAGAGCCTTATTTTAAAAAATTGGAGGATTAAAGTCATGAGTTTTAGCCATCAACACATTGAAGAAAAATGGCAAAGTTATTGGGAAAAAAATAAGACATTTAAAACACCGGATGAATCTAGTAAGAAGAAATTCTATGCGCTTGATATGTTTCCATATCCATCAGGAGCGGGTCTACATGTAGGTCACCCTGAAGGTATGACAGCTACGGATATTGTCTCTCGTATGAAACGCATGCAAGGATATAACGTCCTACATCCAATGGGGTGGGACGCATTTGGACTTCCTGCAGAGCAATATGCTTTGGACACTGGAAACGATCCAGCTGAATTCACTCAAAAAAATATCGATACTTTCCGTAGACAAATTAAGTCTCTAGGTTTTTCCTATGATTGGGACCGCGAAGTAAATACGACAGATCCAAAATACTATAAGTGGACGCAATGGATTTTTACAAAGCTATACGAAAAAGGTCTAGCTTACGTGGATGAAGTAGCTGTTAACTGGTGTCCTGCACTTGGAACTGTACTTGCCAACGAAGAAGTCATTGATGGAAAGAGTGAACGTGGAGGACATCCAGTCATTCGTAAGCCGATGAGGCAGTGGATCTTGAAGATTACCGAATACGCAGACCGTCTTCTTGAGGATCTAGATGAATTGGACTGGCCAGAAAGTCTTAAAGATATGCAGCGCAACTGGATTGGCCGTTCAGAAGGTGCTCAAATTACATTTGATGTAGACCATGTAGGAGAGAGCTTCTCTGTTTTTACAACGAGACCTGATACACTATTCGGCGCAACTTATGCAGTACTAGCTCCGGAACATCCTTTAGTTGAAAAGATTACAACTCCTGAGCAAAAAGAAAAGGTCGAAGAGTACATTAAAGCCATCCAAAGCAAGAGTGACCTTGAAAGAACAGACCTTGCAAAAGATAAAACAGGCGTATTTACTGGAGCTTATGCAGTTAACCCTGTAAACGATGAAAAAATGCCAATTTGGATTGCCGATTACGTTCTTATGAGCTATGGAACGGGTGCCATCATGGCGGTTCCAGCACATGATGAAAGAGACTATGAATTTGCTCGTAAGTTTGAACTTCCAATTAAAGAAGTCGTAGCAGGCGGAGATGTTTCAAAAGAAGCCTATACCGGTGATGGAGAACACGTAAACTCAGACTTCCTAAACGGACTTGGAAAAGAAGAAGCAATCAAGAACATGATTGCATGGCTTCAAGAAAAAGGAGTAGGGGAAGGTAAAGTAACTTACCGTCTAAGAGACTGGTTGTTCTCGAGACAACGTTACTGGGGTGAGCCAATCCCAATTATCCATTGGGAAGATGGGACATCAACAGTTGTACCTGAAGAAGAACTACCACTTGTTCTACCAAAAACGACAGAAATTAAACCATCTGGTACAGGTGAATCCCCACTTGCGAACATTGAAGATTGGGTAAATGTAGTCGATGAAAAGACAGGTAAAAAAGGTAGACGCGAAACGAACACAATGCCTCAATGGGCTGGAAGCTGTTGGTACTACCTTCGTTATATAGATCCAGATAACGATGAGGTCATTGCGAGTGAGGAAAAGCTAAAGCAATGGCTACCTGTTGACCTATATATCGGTGGTGCTGAGCACGCTGTACTTCACTTGCTCTATGCGAGATTCTGGCATAAATTCCTTTACGACCTAGGCGTTGTATCTACAAAAGAACCATTCCAAAAGCTATTTAACCAAGGGATGATTCTTGGCGAAAATAACGAGAAGATGAGTAAGTCTAAAGGGAATGTTGTAAACCCAGACGAAATCGTTACTACTCACGGAGCAGATACTCTAAGACTTTATGAAATGTTCATGGGGCCACTGGATGCGTCCATCGCTTGGTCAACTACTGGACTTGACGGTTCTAGAAGATTCTTGGATCGTGTTTGGAGATTGTATGTGAATGAAGATGGTAAGCTAAATGAGAAGATTACCGACCAGGCTACCTCTTCGCTTGAAAAGGTCTACCACCAAACCGTTAAAAAGGTAACAGAAGACTTTGAGATTCTTCATTTCAATACGGCTATCTCGCAAATGATGGTATTTATCAATGAAGCATACAAAGCAGAACAACTTCCAATCGAGTACATGAAAGGATTTGTGAAGCTCCTATCTCCTATTTGTCCTCACATTGCTGAAGAGCTATGGGAGAAGCTTGGTGGAACAGATACGATCACGTACTCAGAATGGCCAACTTATGATGAAGCGAAATTGGTTGATGATGAAGTTGAAGTCGTTGTTCAAATCAATGGGAAAGTAAAAGCAAAGCTAATGGTACCAAATGATATTGATAAAGCGCAGCTTGAAGAGATTGCGATGAAGGATGATAAGGTTCAGTCACAACTAGAAGGAAAAACAGTTCGAAAAGTAATTGCTGTACCTGGCAAGCTTGTGAATATCGTAGCTAACTAATTTTACAATGGGGCTCTCTATCAAGAGAGTCCCTTCTCTTTTATTTGATTGTTAATTTGAATATAATAAACGATAGTGACTAAGAGGAGGTTTATTGATGGAAAATATTAGAGAAATTACCCCAGAAGAAGTAGAACAACAATTAAAAGAAGGCAAAAAGCTTAACCTTATTGATGTAAGAGAAGATGACGAAGTAGCTCAAGGTATGATTCCCCAAGCTAAACATATTAAAATGGGAGAAATCCCAGACAACCTAGATCAGCTTGATAAAAACGAAGATTATGTAATCATTTGCCGTTCTGGTGGAAGAAGTGGAAGAGTCAGTGAGTTTTTGCAAGAGCAAGGCTATAAGGTTCAAAACATGGTAGGCGGTATGCTTGAGTACATAGGCGAGACAAAGCCGAAGGAGTAAGCTACATATGGAAGGGAGGGGAGCCGATTATCATGGCAACCCCCTCCCTTTTCTGTTTCAATAGTATGTATTCCCACTTAAGACTTCAACAGTTGCATCCGCTGATTAAATAACGTCGGATACGATAAAAACCCGAGAGACAGGCTTGTCACAGCCGCTGTCGTTAGGAGTAGGAATAAAATCAACAATTGAAATTGTACAGCTTGAACAG
Source organism: Bacillus carboniphilus (assembly GCF_039522365.1). GTDB lineage: Bacteria > Bacillota > Bacilli > Bacillales > JC228 > Bacillus_BF > Bacillus_BF carboniphilus. Next base: position 23,597 of record NZ_BAAADJ010000023.1, read on the forward strand.
GGTCAGCTCCCGCAATAATTTGTCCACTCATCATGCCTGGAAGCTGGACAAGACCCACTGTTTTCTGACTTTCAATGGTTGGGATCATACTTGCTTTGATTGCTTCAATGAGTCGAGTATGAACTGCTTGCTTTGGCGTTCCACCTAGTGCCAGAATGAGCTCAATTTGGTCTTGATGCGTTTCAACCTCTGAAGTAAAGCGATTCAAAAATAATATAGAGAGGACCATGGAATTTCCGATGACCATTCCACTGATTGAAATTATGTACTGAGTTTCTGGAGGAGTAATTCCAAAGCCCAGTAGAATACTTTGAGTTAAAATTTCCACGAAAATCAGTGTAACAGCTACTTTCCATGTAATCCCTTTTATAGCAATCCCTTTTCTACTAGCATTGTGTGTAGCAGCGACAATCATTAAAACAACCATCAAGAAAATGTAAAGGAAGCTTTCCGAATCAAACACAAACTTAAGTACATACCCAATTACTAAAAGCTGAATGATAGAGCGAACAGTTGCGATTAGGGTGTCTTTTTCAAGACCTAACTTAAAGGTTCTAGATAAAAAAAGTGGAATCAATACAAAAATTAACGTAATGGATAGGGTTAAATAGGTCATAGTGATTCCCCCTTTACGAACCGTTTTACTCTTTCGTTTGTTGGATTATGTAATAAACTACTCTCCCCTGTTTCAATCACTTCTCCATCCATCAATACCCACGTGTAGTCCCCGATATTTAGTGCTTGTTGTAAGTTATGGGTGATCCAGATCATACTTGTTCCATATTTTTTATTGATCTTCACGATGAGTTCCTCAATCTCTGTTACGGAAGTCCGATCAAGCGACGATGTAATTTCATCAAGCAATAAGATTTTTGGTTTGTTTACTAAGGTCCTAGCAATTGAAACTTTTTGTCTTTGCCCTCCAGATAAATCCTTTACCTTCCGATGGAGGTAGTCCGTTGACAGCCCCACATCCTCTAGTAAATCTTTTGCCACCGATTCTTTTAATTTTTTCCCTTGTAGAGTCATGGGCAACGCTAAATTATCAAAAACTGTTCCATTTATCATAGGAGCACTTTGAAGGGCAATTCCCACAAGACGTCTTAATTCCACAGGTGGGTAATCTGTTATCGGGTCATCCTTTATGTATATTTCCCCTGAATTAGGTGAGAGGAGACCATTACATAGCTTTAAAAGGGTTGTTTTACCTCCCCCAGACGGCCCAACTAAAGTTGTCACCTTACCTTCAGGAAAAGACCCTGTAACATTTTTTAAAATTTCCGTTCCATCAACGGAATAATATATATGATTAAAATGGATGGCTGGTTTATACCGGTTACTCATGCAAAGTTACCTTCCTTTATTTTGGTTCCTCTATGTTTTGCTTATTTTATCATAAATAAAATTGAAGCCCGTACATATAAAAAGAGACACTCTACCGAAATCTTTTCCTGTAGCGTGCCTCTGTATAAATGACAGAATTGTTTAAAAAATTATAAACCTTACCATACTAGTACTAAATTTATAAAAGGATGGATACGAAATGGTTCAAGTAAAATTATTTGATTGCGACCACGAAAAGGATTTAGAAAATGCGATTAACTATTTTCTAGAGAATTTAGATAGCTCGGACGTCATTGATATTAAATACAGTGTGTCAGCATTTCCTGAAAATACGGGTGATCAAATCTATTGTTTCACAGCGATGGTTGTCTATCATAAATCATAAGTATTCATTTGCAAACTTAGCTTCTTCAGCTGCATTTAGTCCAGCCAATCTTCCTGTTACTAATGCAGATGTAATATTATAGCCACCTGTATATCCATGTATGTCTAAAATCTCACCACAGAAATATAGTCCATCCTGAAACTTAGATTTCATCATTTTAGGCTCAATCTCTTTAATCGATACTCCACCACCCGTGACGAATGCTTTTTCAAGCGGAAGAGTCCCATTTACTTTGAATGTGAATCCTTTGGAAAGCTGGATAAAGGTTCGCAATTTTTCATAGTTGACATGATTGCCAGACTCTCCGGGGTCTAGTTCAGCCAGTTCTAATAAAAAATGAAGGTACCGTTCTGGTAGGAAACCTTTTAAAACATTCTTTAATGCTTTCTTTGGTTCATCCTTAAGCATAGTGGATACCTCTTGGAAAAGCTGTTCTACATTTTTTTCCGGAATCGCATCTATGGAGACTGATACTGCTTCGAGGTTCCATTTCTTCATAGCTTTAACTACGAATTGACTGCAGCGAAGGACAGCAGGCCCAGAAATTCCAAAGTGGGTAAAAATCATATCCATTTTGTGAGTAATGAGTGGCTTCCCTTTTGGATTGATTACACTAAGAGCTACATCTCTTAAAGATAAGCCTTGAAGGGTTTTATCTTTAATAAACGTCTCATTTGATGTGAGAGGAACCTCGGTTGGATACAGCTCAGTGACTGTGTGACCAGCTTTTTCAGCCCATGCGTAACCGTCTCCTGTTGATCCAGTATGAGGAACTGATTTTCCTCCCACCGCAAGAATTACGGTACGTGTTTTTATAATCTCTCCAGTCATCAGTTCAACTTGATGACAACCATCGACATTATAATGGACATCCTTAACAGGGGTGTTCGTCCGGGTTTCCACACCGAGCTCGTCCATTTTATGTAAAAGGGCATTCACCACGGACTGCGCTTTATCCGTTACAGGAAACATCCTACCATGGTCTTCTTCTTTTAATTGGACTCCCAAATTTTCAAAGAATTCAATGATGTCCTCATTATTAAAAACAGAAAAAGCACTATATAAAAAGCGACCATTCCCAGGGATGTGTTGAATAATTTCATCTATTGGGAGACGGTTCGTCACGTTACAACGCCCCCCACCTGAAATCGCCAGCTTTCTTCCTAATTTATTACCTTTATCTAAAAGTAAAACCTTAGCTCCACTTTCTCCTGCGGCAATGCTCGCCATCAAACCGGAAGGACCACCGCCTATAACTAAACAATCATACATGAAACGCTCACCTACTACTTAAATTTTTGTCTGTAATGAATAGAAAAATTGTCATAATCACCGTAAAACATGTAAACTACAAATAGTGTACTTTAAGTACACAGAAAGAGAAAGTTCAGGAAGGATCTCATTATGTCTTCAAACCTTATAAGAGGTACTTTTATATTAACACTTGGTACATTTTTATCTAAATTTCTAGGTCTTTTTTATGTTATACCTTTTTATTCGATTATAGGTAAAGAAGGGACCGCTTTATACACGTATGGATATGTTCCCTATACTATTGCCATTAGTGTGGCAACAGCAGGGGTTCCTTTAGCTGTCTCAAAATTTGTTTCCAAGTATAACGCATTAGAAGAATATGAAATGGGTCAGAGAATATTCAGGTCAGGCATTTCACTAATGCTCATTACTGGAGTAATATCGTTCCTTTTACTATTTGCATTAGCTCCTGTATTCGCTGATATTATTATCCCTGAAGATGAGGGATTTTTATCATCTCGGTCAGATGTAATAGGTGTGATCAGGGCAGTTAGTTTTGCACTTATTCTGGTTCCTATCCTCAGCCTTATTCGGGGATTTTTCCAAGGGCATGAGTCAATGGGGCCATCAGCAGTTTCGCAAGTAGTTGAACAGATTGTTAGAATCGTGTTTTTATTAGCTGCTTCTTACGCTGTCATTAACATATTCAATGGTGAGTTAAGCACAGCTGTCAATTTTGCTACTTTTGCTGCTTTTATAGGAGCAATAGGTGGTTTAGCTGTTTTAGGCTGGTACTGGATTAAAAGGCGTTCTCATATGAATACGTTATTTTCCAAAAGCAAAGGCCAGATCCATATGACAACGTGGGAAATGTACAAAGAATTATTAACCTATGCAGGTCCTTTTGTGTTAGTAGGTATTGCGAACCCACTCTACCAATTTATTGATCAGCTAACATTTAATAATGCAATGGTAGAAGCGGGGATTGAGAAGGAACAAGCCGAAACTATTTTAGGTATACTCAACTTTTCAACCCACAAACTTATTTTAATACCCGTTACATTAGCTATTGCTCTTTCACTTACATTGGTACCGGTCATTACTAAAACATTTGTACAACAGAACTTTCATTCCTTACATAATCAGCTTACACAAACGTTCCAGATTTTATTGTTCTTAACAATTCCAGCTTGTGTAGGGTTGTTAGTTCTTGCAGAACCCATGTATACCTTATTCTATGAGAATCTCTCAGAAGGTACTCATATTCTAGCGATATACGCACCGGTTGCGATTTTGTTTGCTCTCTTCTCAGTTACAGCTGCCATTCTGCAAGGAGTGGACGAGCAACGTTATACCTTACTTAGTCTTTTAGTGGGGTTACTCATTAAACTAAGTCTTAATATTCCACTGATTCATTGGTTACAAGCAGATGGTTCCATTTTAGCGACAGCACTTGGATACTCGGCTGCGATTTTAATAAACCTATTTGTGATTAAAAGAACGGCAAACTTCCAATTTGGAAAAGTATTTCGAATGTCTCTATTGATCTTAATCTTAACTGCCTTTATGGCACTTGCTGTCTTTTCAACTTCATATATCATGGAGATTTTCTTTGAACCGGTATCAAAAATACAAGCTCTCATGATTGTGTTACCGAGTGTATTCATGGGTTTATTGGCATATGGACTTATCAGTTTAAAACTAGGTTTGGTGGCCAAACTATTCCCAAGTCAATATCAAAGGTTGAAGGCCAAATTGTTGGGGTAATTAGAAAGCGGTTCCCAAGATTTTCGGAGAACCGCTTTTTGCTTAGTATTGCTGCTGCCCAATGCCTAATCTACGTTCAATTCTTTCAATACGACGATCTAAACGGTCAAACTGACGATTAAGGCGGTCTACTTGTCTTTCAAGTTGTGACACACGTCTTTCAAGTGATTGGCCACCGCCACCAGGATAACCGCCACCAGGGTAACCAGGTGAACCACCGCCTGGGAATCCAGGTATCGGAATATATACGCCACCTTGGCCGATTGGTGGCTGTTGCTGTCTATAATACATAAGAGCCCTCCTCGATATTGTTTCATTGTAGTTTATGAAAATTAGGCCATCCTGGTCACAGATTTACCGAATCTTTCTAATAGAAGGTGACACCATTGAGAATAGATAAAATGCTTGCTAATTTAGGATATGGAAGTCGAAAAGAAGTGAAGAAGCTACTAAAAGATGGAGCTGTTTTAGTAAATGGTTCTTTGATTAAAGATGCTAAAGAACATGTAAATCCAGACGAAGACATAGTTACGATACACGGGGAAGAAGTAGTATATCGAGAGTTTATTTACCTCATGATGAATAAGCCACCAGGTGTGATTTCAGCAACTGAGGATACTAGAGAGGAAACGGTAATCGATTTACTAGAAATTGAAGATGCGGTCTTTCAACCATTTCCGGTTGGACGGCTCGATAAGGATACTGAAGGTCTTCTGTTACTAACAAATGACGGGCAACTGGCACATCAACTTCTATCTCCCAAAAAACATGTACCCAAAACATACTTTGCCGTAGTTGAAGGGGAAGTTGATGAGGAAGATATACAGGCATTTGAAGAAGGGGTCACTTTAGATGATGGGTATGAAACGAAGCCGGGATATTTAAAAATATTAAAAGCCGGCCAAACTTCCGATATTGAACTGACCATAACAGAAGGAAAGTTCCATCAGGTTAAGCGCATGTTTGCTGCAAGAGGAAAAAGGGTGATTTATTTAAAACGCCTATCGATGGGGAAGCTTCAGTTAGATGAAACATTGGAATTAGGGGAGTATCGTGAATTAACAGAAGAAGAAGTTGAATTATTAAAAGAGGGAAGATAAGGCGGAGACGGTGGTCTCCGTTTTTTGTGGTTTAAAAATGAAGACTCTGTTGTTTGTGATTTAAGGAGTTCTCTTTTTAGCCGAAGGTCTCGGTTATTAGTGAATCCGATCTCAAACGAGACAGAAAGTGCTGCGTCTGTCCCGTTTAGTGGTAAACCAAGTCTCAAACGGGACAGAAGAGACGGCGTCTGTCCCGTTTAGCAGTGAATCCAGGCTCAAACGGGACAGAAGAGATGGCGTTTGTCCTGTTTAGCAGTGAATGCAGTCTCAAACGGGACAGAAGAGACGGTGTCTGTCCCGTTTAGCAGTGAATGCAGACTCAAACGGGACAGAAGAGACGGTGTCTGTCCCATTTAGGAGTGAATCCAGCCTCAAACGGGACAGCAGAGTGTACGTCTGTCCCATTTAGGAGTGAATCCAGCCTCAAACGGGACAGCAGAGTGTACGTCTGTCCCATTTAGGAGTGAATCCAGTCTCAAACGGGATAGAAGAGACGGCGTCTGTCCCGTTTAGCATTGAAGCCAACCTCAAACGGGACAGAAGAAACCGCACCTGTCACTTTCATCACAAATACTTCCAAAAATGAACCCAAAAAAAAAGACCACTGTGCCCACACAGTAGTCCAAAATAAAAACACCTGATGTATGTAACTGTAAATGCTAAGTCTATGAAGTCATCTTTACTTTTTTCCTAGTTGTAGTCCATTTTCCTCTGCTAGGACTTTTTACTAAGTTGTTATATGCTAACACGTTTAAATCTCTTTGGATGGTTCTCGAGGTCATGTTGAATTCCTCTACAAGCTCTTGGGTGGAAACCGTACCGTTCTCCTTTATAAACATATAAACAGATTTTATACGGGTCAGCATACGGTCAGTTGTTGGTTTCAAAAAACCACTCCTTTTGAACTTTTTCCAAAGGCAACCCTACATTCGGCACTTCAATCCAATGCGTTTCGGGGTTATGGTTTGTTGGCAAACAACTCCTTCAAGAGGTGATCCCAATAAAATCAATATTCCGACTATTTTGGGTTCACGATATTTAGTTATCTTAAATGTAATAATTCTATTGTAGCCTTTTTTCAGAAAAAAGACTAGGAATTCAAGAAAATTTACAAATATTTACCTTTATAGAACATTTCAACCTACAGAAAACTGAATTTTCAATCTCCACCTCCTCTTTCCATATATATGAGATGATATGGAAAACTTTATCCTTTTTTCTAAAAAGTGACTCTTTTTCCCAAAGAATTTCGTATAGGTAGATGAGGTGTTTTTAGATGAACAATATTGTAACAGTTGATATTCAATCTGCAGGCTATGAAAAAAAGAAACCGATGATCAAGGATGTTCAGTTTTCCATTCAAAGAGGAGAGATTGTTGGTTTAATTGGACCAAATGGGGCTGGTAAGAGTACAACGATTCAAAGTTTGCTAGGACTTTTAGAGTTTGTTGATGGCAGTGTATCCTGGGAAGAAAAGATGAGGCTTTCCTATATACCAGAAAAACCTTTGTATTATGACGACTTAACATTAAGAGAGCATATTGATTTCTTGCTAACTGTAGAAAATACATATGACAAAGAATCACTTGAACTAGTGGACGAGCTTTTAGAGATATTTAAATTAAAAGACTTTCAGCACCAATTGCCAGCTACTTTTTCTAAAGGGATGCAACAAAAGGGAATGATCGTTTTTGCCCTGATGACTAAACCGGATTTTTATTTAATAGATGAGCCCTTTATTGGCCTAGATCCCAATGCTACCAAAAAGCTCTTAGAATTACTCCAATCTGAGATTAACCGGGGAGCTGGGATACTAATGTCAACCCATGTGTTGGATACGGCTGAAAAAATATGTGATCGATTCCTGCTACTCAATCAAGGTGAATTACTTGCGAAAGGAACTCTTCAAGAATTAAATGAGAAAAAGGGTACACCGATGCTTTCCTTATTGGATTTATTTGAAGTGTTTACGGAGGATAGATAATTGAAAGAGAGTCGAATCTTTGTAAGACGTGTCAAAAAATCCTATAGAGAAAAGGCTATGGTTTTAAAAGTCATTGGTGATTGGACAATTTGGCTCTATTTATTTATTCCGGCTACTGTCATAGGTGTCATTCAATATAATCGTTGGTTACATGAACCGCCCGTTCTGTTAAATGAAATATTTATTATCTTTGTTTGGTTACTCTTTTATGTGGTTGTATGGAATGGTAGGATTAGACCTTTTTTAGAAGAACCAGACCCTGTATTTTTAATGAAGAAACCTACCTCTATTATTAAACTTAAAAAATATGCTCTTACCTATGGAATCGTATTCTATTCCTTTACGACTCTCGTTTTTACAATATTGGTATATCCAATTCTGTTAAAACCACTAGCATATTCATTAGATGATTGGCTATGCTTTTTCTGTTTTTGGCTAGTGATGAAATGGTTCATTTTAGCATTGAAACGTAAGATTAACATCAATCATAAATATGTTAATCATTTCGTTTATACTGGAATGTTTTTAGTAGGCATTGGATTCCTACTTATAATGTTTCAGCTCTGGTTATTTTTCCCCCAGGTCTTATGGTTTGTTATCATCTTGATCGGTGTTCTTTCACTTGCAATCCATATCCATCATGCAAAGTCACTGTTCACCTTTCATCAAGATCTAATACAAGAACAAAAAGAACGTAGTAAATGGACAATGTGGACCTTTTCAATGGTGAAAGAAATTGAAAAGCCAAAAGTAATCCGCCGAAAAAAACCAATTATGTTAGAGCGGGGGGACAGTCCGTTAATAAAGAAGAGATCACAAGTAAACGGTTTTTTAGAACTATTTCTTAAAGTCTTTTTCAGAAACGGAAACTATGTACTTGGCTATGCTCAGCTTACACTTTTCACCTGTATTGCATTTGCAGTTATTCCATCGTTAGTGGTAAAAATCATTGTGTTAGTCTGTTACTTTTTTATGATTCTATTTTGGTTAGATCAAGTAACGGAAACCATTCTTCGAAAGAGTAAGCTTGGACATAAATACAATAAAGATATTCATTTTTTATTGGCCAAAAAGAAATTCAGTAACATACTTGGTGGAATTTCTTTAGGGGTTGTTCTACTTGTCTTTTTTTTAACGATTCAGGACCCATTAGCAGGATTACGCTCCATACTTTATCGAATATAAAATAGGTGGATAATCAAAAATGGTTTTGGTAAGCTAGCGATAAGAAATAAACAAACAATAAGGAGATTGAGTATGGCCACCATCCATTGGTTAGAAGAAATACAAAGTAGAAAAGATGATTTACTAGCTGATGCCAAAGGACTTCTTGCCATTAAAAGTATATTGGATGAAGATCATTCAATGAGTGATGCTCCTTTAGGTAAGGAAGTTAAAGAAGCTTTAGATTTCATGCTACAACTTGGTAAACGAGATGGATTTCAAACGAAAAACGTAGATAACTTGGCGGGACATATTGAATATGGAGAGGGAGACGAGATGATTGGAATTCTCTGTCATGTTGATGTAGTACCTGCCGGTGAAGGATGGACTAGTCCGCCATTTTCTCCAGAAGTTAGAGATGGAAAGCTTTATGCTAGAGGTGCGATGGATGATAAAGGTCCCACTATTGCAGCTTATTATGGTATGAAGCTACTAAAAGAATTAAACCTTCCGCTTAATCGAAGAGTCCGTGTCATTATTGGGACAGATGAGGAGAGTAAATGGAGATGTGTCTCTCGCTACTTTGAAACGGAAGAAATGCCGAAATACGGCTTTGCACCAGATGCAGACTTTCCTATAATTCATGCGGAAAAAGGGATTGCAGATTTTTATATCATCCAAGAAGACCAACCTTCTACTTATGAAGGGATTGAGGTCGTATCGTTTCATTCTGGTCAGAGATTAAATATGGTACCTGACCATGCTGTCGCAACGTTATCATTACATAAAGATACAGAAGCCTTAAAGGAAAGCTTCCTTGACTATTTGAACACTCATCAATTAGAAGGGACATTCAATGTCGAAAAGGATGAAGTTGTTTTAGAAGTAAAAGGAAAAGCCGCCCATGCCATGGAGCCAAATAATGGTGTGAACGCTGGGCTTTATTTAGGCGCTTATCTTTCTACTTTAGAGCTAAGCAGTAGACCAGCCCAATTTTTCGGATTTCTATATGATTTTCTTTTCAAGGATACAAGAGGAAACAAGCTAGGACTAAAATTTTCAGATGATATCACAGGAGACTTAACATTAAATGTTGGGACCATTGTCTATCAAAAAGATGGAGAGTCAAAGTTTGGGATCAATATTCGCTACCCAGTCACATATAGTATGGCAGATCAGCTAGGATCGTTAGAAGCTTTACTTCAGGATAAAGGACTGAAGCTTGCAGATTTTGATGATTCCAAACCACATCATGTTGAGAAGGACAGTCCCCTTATTCAAATCCTACAAAAAGTGTATGAAGAACAAACGGGCGATAAGGCTGAATTGTTAACCATTGGTGGAGGAACTTACGCAAGATCACTCCAACAGGGTGTTGCTTTTGGTCCATTATTCCCTGGGAGACCTGATGTAGCCCATCAGAAAGATGAATACATGGAAGTAGAAGATTTACTCAAAGCAGCAGCCATTTATGCACAAGCGATTTATGAACTGGCAAAATAATTGACAGAAATGGGGAGAAGTCGAATGGAGAAAGCACTTTGGAATGGTAAAATTGTAAATAAAGATGAAATAAAAATCAGTATTGATGATCGTGCTTTTCATTTTGGAGACGGCGTTTACGAAGTCATTAGAGTTTACGAGGGAGAACTTTATTTGGCTGAAGCTCATATGAAAAGGCTGTATCAAAGTGCTGAAAAGGTTGGTATTCGAATTGAGGTTAATCCCGATACATTTTTAGAGCAATTAGTACAGTTGAAAGAAGAAGCAAACCTAATAGATGGTACGATCTATGTACAGGTTTCCAGAGGAGTATCACCTCGAAATCACCCATTCCCAACTCCAGCGGTTGCAGCTGAAATTGTTGGATTCACTAAGGGTGCCAAACGGCCATTTGAACAAATGAAAGCAGGCGTTAAGGCAACTGTTATTGAAGATACAAGATGGTTACACTGTGATATTAAGAGTATCAGCTTACTCGGAAACGTATTGGCCAAACAAAAAGCTGTGGAAGCCGGTTGCTTTGAATCCATCCAACATAGAGATGGTGTTGTAACGGAAGGTAGCTCGACCAACGCTTTTATTGTTAAAAATAATACGGTGTACACACACCCAGCAGATCACCTGATTTTAAATGGAATCACTCGTCAGCGCCTGATTGAACTTGGTAGAAATCATGGGATAGACATTCAGGAGGTAGCTTTTTCAACTGAAGACCTACTGAATGCGGATGAAGTGTTTGTTGCCGGGACAACGGTTGAAATTATGCCGGTTATTCAAGTCGATGACAAGAAATATGGTGACAATCCAGGTCCTATAACCCAAACCTTACAAAGACTTCTTCATGAGGATATTGAAAAGGTAGCAGGTGTAAGAAACTAAGGAAAAAGCCAGACTCGCTTTTAGAGGCGAATCTGGCTTTTCTTCTTTTAAAGCATTGGTAATTCAATTATTCAAACTGAAACAAATCACTAGAGAGGTATCTTTCTCCGGTATCTGGTGCGATACATACCACTACCTCTCCTGGCTTCAGCGTTTTAGCCACTTCAATAGCTGCAAAACAAGAAGCGCCTGAGGATGGCCCTACTAAAATTCCTTCTTCACTAGCCATTCTTCGTGTGATTTCGTATGCATCTTCATCCTTAATTTGGTGAATTTTATCATATACCTTTTCATTCAAAGTATCAGGAACAAAACCTGGGCTAGTACCTACCAATTTATGTTTGCCTGGCTTACCTCCAGATAAAACGGGTGATCCTGCAGGTTCTACGACATGCACTTGTAAGTTAGGGTACTTTTTCTTTAGTTCTTCTCCAGTCCCAGTAATGGTTCCCCCTGTACCGGCAGTAGCGATAAAGGCAGACAATGGTTTCTTTAATTGTTCCATGCAGTCAATAATTTCAACGGCTGTTGTGTGTCGATGGGCATCTGGATTTGATTGGTTTTCAAATTGCATAGGGATAAAACTATTTGGGATCTCATCAGCAAGTTCTTTAGCCTTCTTTATAGATCCGGGCATTTTTTCATCACCTGGAGTCAAAACAACCTCAGCCCCGTATGCCTTTAAGATGTTTATTCGTTCTTTGGTCATTGTATCAGGCATAACAAGGATGGCTCTGTACCCTCTAGCTGCAGCATTCATCGCAAGTCCTATGCCTGTGTTACCGCTTGTTGGCTCAATAATGGTGGAGCCTGGTTTTAATTGGCCTTCTTTTTCGGCTTGTACAATCATTTCATAGGCAGCACGGTCTTTTACGCTGCGGCTAGGGTTGAAATATTCGAGCTTTACATATACATCTGCCCCATTAGCGGGGCTTAATTTATTTAATTTTACTAATGGTGTATCACCAATGAGTTCTGCTATATTTTGAACGACTTTCATAACATACATTCCTTTCAACTTATGTGAGTTTTATATTACTAGAATAAAGACCGAGCAATCAAATGGTACATACTTATTATGATCATTTGTTAAAATAAGTAAGTGATTAAAATGAACGGACGTGATTCTATTGGCGAACCATTATTTTTTTGCTGTTCCACTACCTGCAGATGTGAAACAAAGAATCCATGAAGAATGCGAGAGCCTCTCACAAGAGCTCTTATTCCATAAATGGGTTCATCAAGAGGATTATCATATTACATTAGCATTTCTTGGCGGTGCAGACTTTGGACAAGTTAAGGAAGCAATGGCTTCGATGAGGCAGCCTTTACAACAATTATCCCCTTTTACACTAACACTTGATTCCTTGGGGGTTTTTGGAAAGCCACAAAACCCACGTATTTTTTGGCTTGGTGTGAAGGAAAGTTCAGTCCTTAATAAAACAAGAGATGTTGTTTATAAAGCTTGCGAGAGTGCAGGTTTTTCTTTAGACAAACGCCCTTTTTCACCACATATTACGGTTGCAAGGAAATGGATTGGATCAGAAAATTTCGATTTATCTCTTTTGAATCATACTGCCTTAACCGATACATTTACTGTAGACAAAGTAGTTTTATATGAAACACATCTTCACAAGACTCCAAAATATAAGGTAGCGGAAACACTCTTTTTCCATCATAATGATTAGTAAAGGGGGAGGTTAATGATGGCTCAATTGATTAAACTTCAAGATTATATCTCACGCTATGAGCAAGATATTTATAAATATCCCTCCCGTTTTGTTCGCTTAAAGAAACAACAGTGGGAAAAGTTGCTAAATCAGTGGGAAAACGATGATATGGATCATGGGGGAGAACCGGTTGCAACCTCCAACCAAACTTCAAAGGGATTACTCTCTAAATTGACTTCTCTTGTAAAAAAAGAGTCGAGCGGGGTACGTGTAATAGAAACAGTTCAAAATGAGGATTTATTCCATCTTGAACAACAAAAGATTCTAGCTTCTATCCACAATATAGATGAGTTAAAGCAGCATTTCTTAGACCAGCTACTTCATTTTCAAATTAAGTGGGCAAGTTCGACAGTAGCGAGTGTATCTTTCCCTGATCAAAGCTTTTTCCATGATTCTATTTTAAAGTATTTTCTTCAGCGTTTCCCAGATAACGTTCTAGTTCTCTATCAGCCTATTTTTCTCGTTAAAAAAGCTCCATTCGAGAGCGAGATTATCCTTATTAGCCCAACTGAGATTTGGTGTATTACCTTTATAGAGGAAGAGGAAAATGCAGTGTTTGTAGGCTCTAAAGAACACTTCTGGATTAAAAAGGGAACCTCACAAGAGAAAAAAGTGCTAAACCCTATAATGGCAGTTGACCGGACTGAAAAAGTAATCAAAGACTTCCTTAATCAACACCAAGTTTCTCTTCCCATAAAGAAAGCCGTTATCTGTAGAAATGGATATATTGACTATCCAACTTCCCCATTCGGTGTGGAATTACTAGAAAAAAGAAACTACACGAGTTGGTTTGAGAAGTTCAGAAAAGAAAGAGCCCCTATTAAATCTGAGCAACTTAAAGCAGCAAAAGCCTTACTAGAATCAGCTCAATCCATCTATTCGAAAAGAGCAGAATGGAATCATGACGATGAATAATTCTTTTGTGTTTATAGTAAATCCAAATGCAAGAAACGGTAAAAGTCAAAAACTTTGGAGAAAAATTGAAAAAGAGCTAATAGAAAAAGAAATCCCTTATGAGGTTTTTAAAACAGAAGCTCCTCTTCATGCTACACAACTCACAAAAGAGATACTGGCTAGACCAAATTTTAATGGGAAAATTATTGCCGTTGGTGGTGATGGGACTATTAATGAAGTGGCAAATGACCTAGGGAAAAGTAAAGTAACTGTAACCTGTCTACCCGCCGGCAGTGGATGTGATTTTGCTAGAGGATATGGGATTCCATTAAGAGGGGATAAATCATTTTTATGGTTACTTAATCAGAAGTATTCCATTGAAGATGTTGATTTCGGTAGCTATGAAATTGAGGGGACAGAAGGCTTTTTCGTTAACAATCTTGGATGTGGCTTTGATGCAGTTGTTGCTAAAAGTGCGAACGGATCTAAACTAAAAAAATGGTTTAATAATCTGGGAGTTGGAAAACTTGTGTATGTGTATTTTTTGTTGAAGCATACATTTTCCTTTCAAACGACAGATGTTGAGATAAAGGTTGATCAGCGAACTTATTCTTTCAAAAACATGTGGTTTTTGACCTTTAATAATCATCCTTTTTTTGGAGGAGGGATGAAGTTATCTCCGGTCTCTCATCCATCAGATGGAGAATTAGAATTAACAGTTGTACACAACTTATCCAGAATAAAATTACTTTCCCTTTTTATTACAGTTTTTTGGGGAGGACATACGAAATTGAAGGAAGTTACATCCTTAAAGGGAAAAAACTTCTATGTCCAAACGAAGAGCCCGCAAGTTATCCACGCAGATGGTGAAATTATTGGTCAAGGCAATCTCCAAGTCCAAATAGAGAGTGATGGTCTGACCATTATGAAACCTTCGGAAAGACTTGACTTAAAAATGGAAACAGATATAAAATCAAAAAGACTGCCTTTGTAAGCAGTCCTACCTAGTTACAACTTTCTTTATAAATGAAGACATGAATTGATTATATATAAACTTGACACTTTACCTGAACACCATGATTTGGTAAGAGCCAAGTCCTATATTACACACCGTTGAATAAACTGTAGGTGAACAGAATTGGAACACTTATTTGATCAAAATTGGGAAATAGTGCCCGCCGGGGGTGCGACCGGTGAGGCATTTTTTGCTCATTCTAAAGAACAAAAGCTTTTTCTTAAAAGAAATTCTTCTCCATTTTTAGCCGTACTTTCTGCTGAGAAAATTGTGCCAAAATTAGTTTGGACAAAACGGCTTGAAAATGGGGATGTCATAACAGCCCAACAATGGCTGCAAGGGAATATATTAAGAGCTGCTGATATGAATAATGAAAGAGTCGCAAAGCTTTTAAGGAAGATCCATCAGTCTAGTCCATTGCTTACTATGCTAAAAAGACTAGGAAAAGCCCCATTACTCCCTGAAAAAATGCTTATGGATCTAACCCAGAACCTGGATAGGGACCTGCAACAATCCCCAGTAGTCCAAGAGTCCTTAGCGTATTTAAAGGCTGAGATTAAACAAATCTCCTGTCCTGAATTCGTTGTATGCCATTGTGATGTGAACCATCATAACTGGTTATTATCTGAAGAGGACGAGCTTTTTTTGATTGATTGGGATGGCGCCCTAATTGGTGACCCCGCAATTGACATAGGGTCTCTTCTATACTGGTACATTCCTGAAGCACAATGGGAGGATTGGCTTTCAAAGTACGGAATCCCTTTGACAGACCACTTAAGAAAGAGAATGAAGTGGTATGTTATTGCTCAGACTCTGATGTCCATCCAGTGGTTAAAAGATAAACAAGTACAAGAAGAGGCTGACTATTGGCTTCGCTACCTAAATGCTGTACTTTAATTAAGTTTCTGCACTTTTAATATAATTCATTTACGTCTTGAACCCACTGTGTTAACTGTGGTTGATAGGTGGTAATATGACTATCTAAATTGGAGGATTGGATACCTCCCTGACTATAATCATAAATTTCTTCTAAGAGAGAGAGAGCATTACCATCTAATTGATTATTGGCCATTAACGATTTAACTAAGCGTTCTAACTGTTCACATTCTGAAACTGAACCACAGCAATCCTGTGTTTGATTTGTTAATATATCTTTTAGTAAATTAAGCTGGTCATGTTTATTTAGTGGCATAATAAGGATACTCCTTCCTATTAGGATTCACATTTAGATTGTGAATTCTTTTTTATTTTATACTTGGGTTATATAGAACCTTGTTTTATTTCCCTTTTAGATTCGGTATACTGTGTTAGAAGAGGTGTAACTTATGAGAATGAGAAATAAGCCATGGGCTAAAGAAAAAATGAATGAATATCCGCAATATGTAATCCAAAACCCTGAGGAACAAAAAGGTAAATGGAAAACTTACTTTCCACAAGAGGGTCCTTTATTTATAGAGATTGGAACGGGTAAAGGCCGTTTTATAACAGAAATGGCAAAAGCTCATCCAGATACGAATTTTATTGGTGTTGAGCTATCTGATAATGTGCTTGTATCTGCATTAGATCGCTTAATAGAGGCTGAGCTACCAAATGTAAAATTACTAAATGCTAATGCAAAAAATCTCGGCTTATATTTTGAACCAGGAGAAATTAACCGTGTATACCTAAACTTTTCAGATCCTTGGCCAAAAACAAGACATGAAAAACGCCGATTAACGTTTAAGGAATTTTTAGCCGTCTATGAATCTGTGCTTGTTCCTGAAGGGGAGATTCATTTTAAAACGGACAACCAAGGGTTGTTTGAGTACTCACTAGTCAGCTTTTCACACTACGGAATGAAACTAAACTATGTGAGCCTAGACCTTCATAATAGTGATTTTGAAGGAAACATTATGACGGAATATGAGGAAAAGTTTTCAAACAAAGGAAATCGAATTTATCGTTGTGAGGTTCAGTTTCCAAAAAGATAAAGGTGAAGACAAGCTTTGAATAGAAATATTCGAGGCTTGTTTTTTTTGCGTTACCACAATTTTAAAAATATTGTGTTCAATGATACAATACTAGAAAGAAATGATGAAAGTGGGGTATAGGGAGTGGAAAGATTAACTTTTGGTTCTTATCAGTTAACATGGTTGAACGGTGGCGTGACCCACATGGATGGTGGGGCTATGTTTGGTGTAGTTCCTAGACCACTATGGTCCCGTAAATATGAAGCGAATGAAAATAATCAAATAGAACTTAGAACGGATCCAATCCTTGTTCAAAACGGTGATAAAAATATACTAATTGAAGCGGGCATAGGGAATGGTCGTCTCAATGAAAAGCAAAGACGAAATTTTGGCGTAACAGAGGAATCGTCCATAGATCAATCATTAGAAGCACTTGGATTGACAAAGGAAGACATTGATATGGTTGTCATGACACACATGCATTTTGATCATTGTCTTGGATTAACAGATATAAAGGATGGCCAATTTATATCAGCTTTTCCAAATGCGACGATTTATACATCGAAAGTTGAATGGGATGAAATGCGAAACCCTAATATCCGTTCAAGGAATACATACTGGAAAGAAAACTGGGAAACGATTCAAAATCAAGTGGTAACGTTTGAAGGTGAAATAGAGGTAGCACCTGGCTTTAAGATGGTTCACACCGGTGGTCATAGTGATGGTCACTCTATTCTTCTAATAGAACAGAACGACGAATTGATGATTCATATGGCTGACCTTATGCCAACTCATGCACATGAAAATGTTTTATGGGTACTAGCTTATGATGACTATCCAATGACATCCATTAGCCAAAAACAAAAGTATTTGCCACTTGGTAAAGAAAAGCAGGCATGGTTCATTTTTTACCACGATGCAGAATATAGAGCTATTCGTTACAACGAAAGCGGAGAAATTGTGGATTGTGTAAAAAGAGAAAGAACAAAATAAATGAAAGTAGGGACCAGATAGCTGGTCCCAATCACTCTTGTTAGATTAGGTAAAGGTCTAGAATAACACCCGTTTTAGCATCTGCAATAAACTCCCATTGCTGAGTGTCATTGTCATCTAAACGAGTGATGCCTCCTTTATATACAGTGTACACAACTGGTCCTTTTGCATAGTCTTGAGTTTTCATTTCTATCCAAGAACCACTAATGGGTCCTTCTTTCTTAAACAGTGTTTTAACTTTATGTAAAACAGATTCAGGTTGTTTGTACATAGGAGTGGATACAGATTTTTGAATAAAGACTGCTGCAGCGATTCCCGTTGCTAGCCCAAAAAAGAATGATCTTGTATTCATGGACGGTTCACCTCCACTTATTAGTATACTTTATTACACCATGTACTATAAAGATATGTCATTTGTGGAGCAGAAATTTATTTTATGTAACGTAAGTATAGAATGTTCTCAATATTTTCAGTAAAATAGCATGTGTACATATTTAATTAGAGAATCTAAATATTAAGTGGATAGCTGGAGGGATTAAGATGAATCAGGAAACGTTAGACCTGTTTAAAACATTAACCGAATTACCAGGTGCACCAGGTAATGAACATGCTGTTCGTGCCTTTATGAGAGAACAATTAAGTCAATACGCAGACGATGTAGTACAAGATGGTCTAGGTGGAATTTTTGGGGTTAAAAAAGGAACAGAAACTGGACCAACTGTCATGGTCGCTGGACATATGGATGAAGTTGGATTTATGGTAACAAATATTACCAATAATGGGATGATTCGCTTTCAAACGCTAGGTGGATGGTGGAGTCAGGTTTTATTGGCTCAACGAGTTCAAATTATTACAGACAATGGTCCTGTGTATGGTGTAATTGGATCCATTCCACCACATCTTCTTAGTGAAGATCAAAGAAAAAAACCAATGGATATTAAAAATATGATGATCGATATTGGCGCAGATTCTAAAGAGGATGCTTTACAAATTGGAATTAAGCCGGGGCAACAAATTGTACCAGTTTGTGAGTTTACTCCACTCGCAAATCCAAAGAAAATCATGGCGAAGGCTTGGGATAACCGTTATGGATGTGGCCTTTCCATTGAACTTTTAAAAGAGCTAAAAGGTGAAACTCTACCAAATGTTCTTTACTCTGGTGCTACAGTCCAAGAAGAAGTAGGGCTTAGAGGAGCTCAGGCAGCTGCTAATATGATTAAGCCAGATATTTTCTTTGCTTTAGATGCAAGTCCAGCAAATGATATGTCAGGTGATAAAAATGAGTTTGGTCAATTAGGGAAAGGGGCTCTATTACGAATTTATGATCGTTCTATGGTTACACATAGAGGAATGAGAGAATTTGTTTTAGATACAGCTGAAAGTAACTCAATCCCTTACCAGTATTTTATTTCACAAGGTGGAACAGATGCAGGGCGTGTTCATACATCTAATGAGGGTGTACCGAGTGCGGTGGTAGGTATTTGCTCAAGATATATCCATACACATGCAGCGATTGTTCATGTCGATGATTATGCAGCTGCAAAAGCCCTAATTGTAAATCTAGTCAAATCATGCGATCAAACCACAGTAGATAGTATTCGAAATCAAAGCTAAGAAGGCGGGACTCTTTGTCCCGTCTTTCACTTTATGAGAAAAGGAGTGCGGATAGCCATGCGAATAGTAGTGGGCTCTAAAAATCCTGCAAAAATCAATGCTGTTAAAAATGCTTGTGAACACATTCGAGTAGAATTGATTGGATTAGATGTGCCTTCGGGTGTTTCTGAACAGCCTTTCTCAGATCAGGAAACTTTAGAAGGTGCAATAAATCGAGCAAAGAATGCCAAAGAAATGGCTCAGGTTGAAATTGGTATTGGTCTTGAGGGAGGCGTCTACGAACAAGGAAATCAATTATATATTTGTAATTGGGGAGCCTTATGCTGGGATGGTGGTATTGTCACAGCGGGAGGTACAAGGTTTGCATTACCTGAGGAAATCGCAGTAAAGCTTCGAGAGGGAAGAGAATTAGGTCCAATTATGGATGAATACTCACAAGAGCGTGGAATTCGTTACTTAAAGGGAGCAGTAGGAGTCTTTACTTCTGGATGGGTAAACCGAGAGGAAATGTTCGAACATATTGTGAAAACACTTATTGGTCAATATATGTTTAGGACAAGGAAATAATAAATAGAAATAATACCCCAAAAAAACAAGAGGAGGAACTAACTGGTTTCTCCTCTTGTTTTTATACTGTTTATTCTGTTTCAAATATGTAGGATAAAACCTTTAGAGCTTGGTTGATGGTTTCAACAGTGACATTAGCCTTTTCAGATAATTCCTTTAGGGCATGATGATGCTGAGCAGGACGGACAAGAACTAGGGGTTTACCGAGAGTGATGGCAGCACTCGCATCCATTGCTGTATTCCATTGTTTATACTTCTCACCAAATAGTGCAATCACAAGATCGGCTTTCTTCATGAGTACTTGTGTGCGTAAGTTATTGATTTTGGAAGCCGCTTCATCTTTCAAAATTGCATTTGGCTGTTCACCTAAAATTTCCTCTCCAATGTGATCAGAGCGATCATGGTTTTCCATCGGTCCAACAAAGGTTAGAGGTAATTTTAAGGCTTTAGCTTTTTCCTTTACTTCATTCCTCCATGGGGAGTGAATTTCTCCAGCTAGATATACAACTAGTTCCATTTTTTGAGAGCCTCACTTTCCATTTCTTGTTTTTATTTACAGTATCATTCTTTGGGAAGTAAAATCAATGATTGAACTATTTGTTTTAAGCATAAAAAATAAAAAGCAGATTATGAAAAATAGTTAGAAAAAATAACCACTGCTAGGATAATACACATTATGTTACCATAATAATGAATAAGAATAGCTTTTACATCTCTTTGTATGTAAGTAGTTGGAGGGATTTTATGAAATTATCAACGTGGGTAAAATATCTAATAATCAGTACAACTATCATTCTATTGTCTGCCTGTTCCGTTTCTATAGATGAAATGAATAGTCATGCTGTCGAGGTAATGGAAGAATCACTTGAAAAAGAAGTAAAAGAACCAAATGAGGAAACAATGAATGGGGAATTATATGTACCATTCCTAATGTCTATTGACCAAGTATCGACCAACAATATTATATTAAAGCAGGGGTCACAGACCTATATCTTATTCTATAATTTACACGAGGGTACAGACTCAAAAGCATTATATGAATCGTTAATTAAAAATGAAGATGAGCTTCTAATAAAGCAAAGCATCGAAAAAGGAGATGAATTTGCTTACTTAGTTGCACAAGAGCTAGGGAAGGAAGAAGTTGCACTTACAGTTGGAATTGGTGGTATGAAGATGACAACGGAAACAAAGCTAAAGGATGTTTCCTCCGATGTGGAAACTATGCTTGAAATTCTCCGTTCCTTTTCACCAACCAAAAAAGAGGCTGAATAGTAAAAAAAGACACGATCTTGATTTAAGGTCGTGTCTTTCTTATTATTTAATCTTTTTTGCGCAATGATTGAGCTTTGTTTTTAAGTTTGCTGACTACTTCTTTTCTAAAGTCAGTGTCAGGTAATTTTCTGATTAGTTGCTGCCATTTATTTGTTGGTATTTCTTCTTGAGCAAATGATTCATCATCGTCGTTACCTTCTAATTCAAATTGAGAAATCTCTTGTTGAAGATTAGAAGCGATATTGCTAAGTTCATTAGCTGATTCTGTTACTTGTGAAATAGCATCTAATTGTGTTTCGCTGGACGCGCTGACTTCTTCAGAAGTTCCAGCAGATTGTTCCGAAATAATATAGATAGTTTCTAATTTCTCAGTTAGTTTTTCATTTGCTGACTGAATATCTGTGATTGCCCAGTTGATATCTCTGATATTTAAAGAGATGCCTTCTACATGAGTTGTAATATTTTCAAACGCATTTTTGGTTTGCCCCACGACAGAAGCCTGTTTTGTTTTAAATTCATCAAACTGGTTGGCATCTTGTTTTAATTGTTCCATTTGTTCATTCATCGTAAGAATAAGCTCTTGAATTTGTCGGGCTTCGTTTTTAGAACGTTCAGCTAGTTTTCTAACTTCGCTTGCAACAACTGCGAAGCCTTTACCAGCTTCACCTGCCCTTGCTGACTCAATTGCAGCATTGAGAGCAAGTAAATTTGTATTTTCTGCAATTTCTTCAATGGTTTCGACTATTGAAGAAATACGGCTTGATTGTTCTGATGCCTGAGCAACTTGAACCACTAAATGATTAGCTAGCTTTAAGAATTCTTCAGAGGTTAGGGACAAGTCTTGAACAGTCTGTAGTCCTCTTTTACCCTCATCTTCTGTTTGGGATGCATTTTGAGCAATAATTTGGCTTAATCCCTCTGTTTTAATAATATTTTCAGAGACTTCTTTTACTAGTTGGTTTCCTTCTTCTAATCTTTCCGATTGATCTGCTGCACCAACCGCTACTTGTTTAATCGCATGATTTACTTCATTTGCTTGTGCAGTCGTTTCCTCTGAGATGGCTGCAAGGTGCTGTGAAGCTGCTTGTACCGCATCCGAAGAATTTAAGATTTGAAGGAAAGATTTTTGTACCTTACTTGCCATCAAGTTAAAGGTGCGGGCTAATTCACCCATCTCATCCTGCGTATTTAATTTAACGCGATATCCAAAGTTTCCATTACCTATTGTTTCAGCACCAGATTTTAGTGAATTGATAGAACGGTTGATTCCTCTTGCAATATAGAAACTCATAACAAAGATAAATGCAATTAGCAGTAAACTGAATAAAGTAATCCAAAATTGAAGGGCATCGTTTTCTTTTTTCAGAGACGTTTTCATCTCCAATAAATCCGTTTTTACAAATCCTTCAACAGTAGAAACGGCTATTTCAATTTCTTCACCAAGTTGGTTGAAATCTTCTAAATAGGCATTTGTTCGATCGAATGTACGTGAGACATCATTTAGTAATCGTTGGTAATTCGTTAATGATGTCATAATTTCCGTTTTTCTTGAAGATTCTTCGCCATTAACAGTCTCTTTAGCAGCTGTAAGTTGGTCTACGAAATCATTATAAGTTCCTCGGTCCATTGAAGACATGAAACGTTTTTCATAACTATTAAGAACTGCCACAGCATTTCTAATGTTTGCGTTACCAGTTGAATTTGCAAGAGATATTAACCCTTGACTAAACTCTTCAACTTCTTTTCTAAGTCCTTCATCAGTTGTATAACCAATTGTTTCATAGTTTTGTGAAAGGCCAGTAAATCTTTCATAATATGTATTTGCAGATTCTTGTATTTTCGTGAACTGCTCTTGTATTTGGGCATTGTCCGTATGGCTTTTGGACAGTGATGTTGCCTCATTACGAAGTAAGTTAATATCTTCGTTTACTTTTGCTGCTAAACTTTTACTAGGCTCCCGTAAGTATTGTTGCTCTAAAGTCCGTACTTGAGACATGCTGTACTTTAATGCTTGGCTCTCCTCAACCGCATTAGATAGTTCTTCTTGAGTTTCACTAGCTGCATTTTGCTTTAGCGATAGATAGTAGTTGGCACCAAGTAGAATGACCATTCCAGCGATCGTAGTAATAAGAATGAGCCACATTCTGGATTGAATTGTCTTCAATCAAAACCCCCCTCTGTAAGTCACACCTATAAGAATGAATAAAATTTTACCACTTTTTTTCAGAATTTTACACAAAATTCATGGAAATGCGACTAAATTCTAGTTTTTTTTCTAGTTACTAAATTTATCGGCCAAATAAAAAAAGTGTTTAATGGTATAGAAAACTATCGTATAATGTAATTGCTTGTGTAAAGACACCTGACATAATAGGTTTATATAAAAGGATGGATGGAATAAACCATATGCTCCTGAGTCAACTTATAGAGAGAAAGGTTGGGGAATGTTTGAAAAGTTATTTAGAGAAAAAAGGGATTCATGTTTCTGTTAAGACATATTTAATTGATGCTTTAAGTTTTATGGCATTAGGGTTATTCAGTTCTTTAATCATTGGACTTATTATTAAAACAGTAGGAGAACAAATCGCCAATATCCCCGGATTTGTAAGCATTAGTGAATTTTTTATTGAACTTGGTTCGTTTGCCATGGATCCAAAAATCATGGGTGCAGCGATTGGTGTTGCTATTGCTTACGGTTTGAATGCACCACCATTAGTTATTTTTGCGGCTGCTGCAACAGGGGGGTTTGGGGCAGTACTTGGTGGCCCAGCTGGAAGTTATATTGCTGCCTTATTCACCTCTGAATTTGGAAAACTTGTTAGTAAAACTACGAAGGTTGATATTATCGTTACACCCTTTGTAGCACTTGTTGCTGGTTTTTTAACTGCTAAGTTCGTAGGACCAGGTATCTCTAACTTTATGAAGTTTTTTGGTAGCCAAATTGAAGCAGCTACTGAACTGCGTCCTATTTTTATGGGGATTGTTGTCGCTGTACTAATGGGTCTTGCATTAACAGCACCAATCTCAAGTGCTGCGATTGCTTTTATGCTAGATTTAAGTGGAGTTGCAGCAGGAGCAGCAACCATTGGGTGTAGTGCTCAAATGATTGGATTTGCTGTCATGAGCTATAAAGAAAATAAGGTAGGTGGGTTATTCGCACAAGGACTAGGAACTTCCATGCTACAGGTTCCTAATATCATTAGAAATCCACGAATCTTAATACCACCTACAATTGCTGGAGCTTTGCTTGCACCTTTAGGTACGACCCTTTTTATTATGGAAAATAATGCAGCTGGTGCTGGAATGGGTACGAGTGGTTTGGTTGGACAAATTATGACGTTTACTACAATGGGGTTTAGCTTATCTGTATTTTGGAAAGTACTTTTCCTTCATATTATTGGTCCTGCGGTTCTAACTTTGGTATTATCTGTTTGGATGCGGAAAAAAGGTTGGATTCGACCTAATGACTTATATATCAATATTGGAGGAGAACGGAATGAAAAAACTGCAAGCGCAGGAAGAGCTTCATGACTTTTTAAATAGTGGTACCCATATATTCCTCTTTTCAGCAGATTGGTGTCCAGATTGTCGCTTTATCGATCCATTCATGCCTGAAGTTGAAGAAAAGTTTTCGGATATGACTTTTGTATATGTGGACCGTGACCAATTTATCGACTTATGTGCTGAATGGGAAATCTACGGAATTCCTAGCTTCGTTGCTTTCCATAATGGGAATGAAGTGGGCCGTTTTGTAAGTAAAGATCGGAAAACCCAAGAAGAAATTGAGGCGTTTCTAACGCAAATTTCATCGACATTAGATTAAAGCCACGAAAAACGGTAACTTAGCAGTTATCGTTTTTTTTGTTTCGATTTTTGGACTATGAGCTTAATATTCAGTACAATATGTAAAGACCAAAGAGGTGATTAGGATGAAAATGAATACGACAAAAATGCGGAAATCTCTTGAAGAGCGATTGAATGCGGAAGACCGGACTATAAAATTTGATCGTGAACAAGACACACTGCGTATTGAAAATAATGCAACCGGTAAAGGAATCACAGTATCCATTCCGTCCGTTGTGAATAAATGGAATGAGTTAAAAGACAAAGCCATCGATGACATTGTTTATTATGTGAATGAAGCTCTATCGGTTATGGGGAAAGAGCACACACTGGCTTCAGAGAACAGTCACATATACCCTGTTATTCGTTCTACTTCGTTTCCAACCGAATCTGATGATGGCATCAAATTACTTTATGAT
The DNA here is from genome assembly GCF_039522365.1 of Bacillus carboniphilus. Lineage (GTDB taxonomy): Bacteria > Bacillota > Bacilli > Bacillales > JC228 > Bacillus_BF > Bacillus_BF carboniphilus. The sequence continues at coordinate 49,273 of NZ_BAAADJ010000023.1, forward strand.
GACCATACAGCAGAAACGAGGGTGTACTATGCTCTGGATTTAGGAAAGAGCTATCGATTGATTGATCACAAGTGGCTAGAACGTAATAATGTGAGTGAACCGGCCATTCGCGAAATGGCTAAGTTTAATGTTCGTTCTCTGGAAACAAGCATGAAAAAAGATATTGTTGCAGGGAATACCTTTTACTTTGTGAATTCAAATGATGGGTATGATGCAAGTCGAATTTTGAATGACGTCTTCCTTCGTCAAATGTCTGAAAAGATAAGTGGAACCATGACCGTTTCAGTGCCCCATCAAGACGTTCTAATTATAGGAGACATCCAAAATGAAACGGGTTATGATATTTTAGCCCAAATGACTATGAGTTTCTTTACAAATGGGTATGTCCCCATAACAGCCTTATCGTTTCTTTACCAAGATGGAGAACTTGAGCCCATTTTTATTCTTGGAAAAAACAAGCGGAACTCAGATGATCAAAAGTCTTAATCAGAAACTAATTTTTAATTTAGTTCTTTTGAATGAATCTAAATTTGAACAACCCTTTTCCAAACAAAATAAGCTATAATAAAAGAAAACTCGACCTTTAGATTGTCGAGTTTTTTCTACCTATGAAAAGAAATTGACATCCGAGTTTTAACAAATGGAAAAGTGAGGCTTATTACATGAATTTCTTTAATAAATGGATAAAGAAACTGAAAAATAATGAAGAGGAACGCCCCGTTACAGAAGAAATGAAAAGAGTTAGTAGCCTGCCCTCTTCTCATGAACAAGGAAGAGGGAAAGAAGTCGAAGCCAGAATTACCTATCAATATCCAAAAGGTCAATTTCGATTTCCTTTGATTCCAGATGAAGATGTAAAGAGAAAACGAGCATCGGAGAGACGTGAGAGTCGGATTGAGGACCGAAGACGTAATAAGAGTATACAACCTGAACAAGTAGAAACAGCCAAAGTAGAGCTGGAAATAAAAAAGGTCAAAGAAGTTAAAAAGGGTCCCAAGAAGCCATTTTCTCCAACAGAAATTCCTTCCCCTATATACGGTTTTAGGGAAAGAGAGTATAAAAAGAGTTCAGTAGATTACGATATTCGTGATTTTACACCAAGGAAGCCAATTGAAAGTCAGCCTGAGGATACATATGAAAAAGGATTCTTTACAGAGATTCTTGGAGAAGAGAACATAATTGAGAAGGACGAATCCACTCCAGTAATAGAAGATGTAATCGAGGATAAAGTGGAAGAAAAACTAGTAGAGTCTGTTCACTTAGTTGAGGATGAGCCAAAAAGGGAGTCAGAGCTATCCTATCTGGAGAATGACCTAGACTTTTCAGATGAAGAAGACACGGCCCCTTTGATGCATGAAGAGCCATACTTAGATGAAAGTGAATCCAAATTTATTTTAGATGAGCATAACGGTATAGAGGAATCTATTGAACCAGAATCAGGGTTAGCTATCGATATAGAGGAAGAACAACTTCCTATTCTAGAAGAAAAAGTACAAGAAGAAACAACCGGTGGACAAGAAGATTTAGCTGTAGAGACGAGTCAGCCAAAAACAGAATCCACTCGACCACATTTACCATTTAATGTTCTTATGTTAAAACAAGACAAAAAGAAATGGGAAATGAAACAACACCATGTAAAAGAAGAGCCAAAAGTAACATTGGAAAATCCTAAAGTTGATGAAAAGGTAAAAGTAGAAAAAGAAATCCAACCAAGTGAATCTATGGTTGAAGATGATTATTATTTTCCTAGCCAACATTTACTAACTCCACCTGCAGAGGAAGCCGAACAAGGGGAGTGGATTGAAAATCAAGCTAATATCTTAGATCAGACGTTAAAACACTTTCATGTTAAGGCTAATGTTGTAGCCTATTCTCAAGGACCATCTGTTACACGATTTGAAGTTCAGCCTGAGCCAGGAGTTAAGGTAAATAAGATTACAAATTTAATGGATGACTTAAAATTAAGCTTAGCTGCCAAAGATATACGGATGGAAGCTCCGATTCCTGGGAAGCACACCATCGGGATTGAAATACCCAATCAAAAGGCTCGTCCCGTACATCTAAGAGAGTTAACAGAACATCCGAAATTTCAAGAGAGCCAATCCCCCCTTACCGTTGCGTTAGGGTTAGATATATCTGGTGAGCCAATTATGACTGACCTTAAAAAGATGCCTCACGGATTAATAGCAGGTGCAACGGGGTCAGGGAAAAGTGTATGTATAAATTCAATATTGGTCAGCCTCATGTATAAGGCACACCCAGACCAAGTAAAGCTTCTACTTATAGATCCGAAGATGGTAGAGTTAACACCTTATAATGGTATCCCACATCTTGTTGCCCCAGTTATCACGGATGTTAAAGCGGCTACTACTTCATTAAAATGGGCTGTACAGGAAATGGAATCAAGGTATGATGAATTTGCGAAAACAGGTGTAAGAGATATAGAAAGATATAATACATTATATCCTGATAATCATTTACCTTATGTTGTGATTATCATTGATGAGCTTGCAGATCTTATGATGGTAGCACCAGGAGATGTGGAGGATGCTATTTGTAGAATTGCTCAAAAGGCTAGGGCTTGTGGCATTCATTTAATTATTGCAACACAAAGACCATCTGTAGATGTCATTACAGGTCTTATCAAGGCCAACGTACCAACTAGAATTGCGTTCTCCGTTTCTTCCCAGGTTGATTCGAGAACTATAATTGATACATCTGGAGCAGAACGCTTATTAGGAAAAGGAGATATGTTGTTCTTGGAAAATGGTGCTTCGAAGCCTGTCCGTTTACAAGGCACATTTGTCTCGGATGTAGAGATAGATGCAGTGGTGGAACATGTTTCCTTCCAACAAGAACCTGATTACTTATTTCATCAGGAAGAGCTTCTGCAAAAGGCTCAAATAGCTGATGAAGAAGATGAATTATTCATGGAAGCTTGCCAATTTGTCGTTGAGCAGGGGAATGCATCAACTTCTTTACTTCAGAGGAGGTTCCGAATTGGCTATAACCGGGCTGCTAGATTGATTGAAATGTTAGAAAACCAAGGAATAGTTTCTGAGGCAAAGGGAACCAAACCAAGAGATGTTTTGATTTCTGAAGAGGGCTTATCATCTTATCAGTCAGAGTAAACATTTTCAATGCTTTACTTGTATGTATAGAAAGTATAAAATTTTAGCATCGGAGATTTTAAACATAAGCTAATTAAACTCTATTTCTAATAACGGGTCCTCAAAAAATGAGGACCACTATTCTCATTTTTTTGGCATATACTATGAATAGTTATGGATATACATAAGGAGCTTTGTGATGAAGGAAATCGAACTAAAGTTACAAGGTAAGATTAGCAGATTAACAAATAAGACGTTTAAATTTGATGAGCGGATTAAGGATGGCTGGTTTTCCGCTGTATATTTCTTAAAGACGAAGGAACTTGTTCAAAAGTATCGATCAGATAATATTGTGACAATGCAATTCTTCCAGAAAAACGATGCTGTACTCTGTGGAACAGATGAGGTTCTTGCCCTTATTCAAACCTTTGCTAAAAATCCACACGAATTAGAGATATACTCGTTAAAGGACGGAGATAAGATAAAGCCCTTTGAAACTGTACTAACGATAACTGGGCCATATCAAAACTTTGGAATTTTAGAAGGTATTATTGATGGGATATTAGCCCGAAGGACTTCAGTTGCTACGAATGTATATAATGTAGTGAAAGCTGCTGGAATTTCTGGAAAACAAAAGCCAGTTATTTTTATGGGAGACCGTGACGATCATTTCACGCAACAAGCTGGTGATGGATATTCTGCCTATATAGGTGGTTCAACTGCACAAGCAACTCATGCTATGAGTGAATGGTGGGGAAAAAAGGGCATGGGGACAATGCCACATGCGCTCATTCAACTTTTTAATGGAGATCTTGTCGCGGCATGTCGTGCTTATCAAGAAACATTCCCCGAGGATGAGCTAGCAGCATTAGTTGATTATAATAACGACGTCATTACAGATGCACTTAAGGTAGCCAGAGAGTTTGGTCAAGATTTAATGACAGTTCGATTAGATACTTCTAGAACCATGATTGACCAATACTTCCTACGTAATCAACATTTATTAGGTTCTTTTGACCCGCGTGGGGTTAATCCAGAACTAGTCTTTGCTCTACGGAAGGCATTAGATGAAGAAGGATTCCATCACGTAAAAATACTAGTAAGTGGTGGGTTTGATGAAAAGCGGATTAAAGAGTTTGAAACAAAGCATGCACCTGTAGATATGTATGGAGTCGGAGGTAGTTTGTTGAAAATAAATATAGGCTTTACAGGTGATAATGTCATTTTAAATGGCAAACATCAAGCTAAAGCAGGTAGAAGATACCGTCCGAATCCTAGATTAGAAAAAGTGGAACTAAATTAAAGATGTACTTATATTTTCAAGGACGAAATAAAACATGATATAATGTTTCATATTATGGATAAATTCGCACATGAGATAATTTTTCATATACTGTGTTTAAGATAGACGATTGTTGGAGGTTTCAATTTATGACTCTTTATCACTTTGTTGGTATAAAGGGCTCTGGTATGAGTGCGCTTGCCCAGATTTTACATGATATTAATTTAAAGGTTCAAGGATCTGATGTGGAAAAGCGCTTTTTTACTCAGCAAGCTTTGGAGAGGTCAGGAATTACCATACTCCCTTTTGACAAAGAAAATATTCAACCTGGTATGACGATAATTGCAGGGAATGCTTATCCTGATTCACATGAAGAAATTCAAGAAGCCATGAAATTAGGACTCCCGATCGTACGTTATCATCGATTTTTAGGTGATTTTATGTCACGGTTTACGAGTGTGGCCGTAACAGGAGCACATGGAAAGACATCAACAACGGGATTATTAGCCCATGTTATGAAAGGAATTAAACCTACGACGTACCTTATTGGAGATGGTACGGGTTCCGGTGATGAAAACGCTCAGTACTTTGTCTTTGAGGCATGTGAATATCGAAGACACTTCCTTTCGTATTTTCCTGACTATGCCATTATGACAAATATTGACTTTGATCATCCTGATTATTTTGCCAATATCGATGATGTTTTTGCTGCCTTTCAGGAAATGGCATGGCAAGTTAAAAAAGGAATTATTGCTTGCGGAGATGATGAACAGCTTCAAAAAATCCAGGCAAAAGTTCCTGTTATGTTTTACGGTTTTGACGAAGGAAATGATTTTCAAGCAAGAAATATTGAGAAATCAACGAATGGGACTTCATTTGATGTTTTCGTCAGGAATGAGTTCTATTCTAGATTCTCCATTCCAACCTATGGAGATCATAATGTCTTAAACGCTTTATCAGTGATTGCACTTTGTCACTATGAAGAATTAGATGTTGAACGCGTAAAAGAAAGATTAACAACCTTCGAAGGTGTTAAGCGTCGCTTTACAGAAAAACAGATTGGTAGCCAAATTTTAATTGATGACTATGCTCATCATCCGACAGAAATAAAGGCTACCATTCAAGCTGCTAGACAAAAATATCCTGATAAAAAGATTGTTACCGTGTTCCAACCGCATACTTTCACAAGAACGCAAACATTCTTAGATGATTTTGCTACTAGTTTAAATGAAGCGGACCAGGTATATTTATGCGATATCTTTGGATCTGCACGCGAACATCATGGGAAACTTTCCATTGATGATTTGAAAAAGAAAATTGATGGTGCTACCATCTTAAATGAAGAAGATCCTTCAGAGCTAAATGGACATCCAAATAGCGTTGTCATTTTCATGGGAGCAGGAGATATCCAAAAGTTTCAGGCTTCATATGAAGAATATTTGAAAGATCAAGCATAATAAGGAAAGTCCTGGACTATTTGTTCGGGGCTTTTTATTATGTTTAGAAGTTTGAATTGGTCTGTCGTCGTTAAGAAAAACAGGACAATATAATCATATATTGTCCCATTAGCTATTACCTAAAATACTATTTTAAGTTCTCAGGATTCAATACTTCTAGTTCAGGTAAAACAAAACGTCCATCTTTTCTAACTAACACATCATCAAAGTAGATTTCTCCACCGCCGTAATCGGGTCTTTGAATATTAACCATATCCCAGTGAATGTTCGAGTGATTTCCGTTATAAGCATTGTCATAACATTGACCCGGCGTAAAGTGGAAGCTTCCGTCGATTTTTTCATCAAATAGGATATCCTGCATTGGATGTAAAATATATGGATTAACTCCAATCGCAAATTCTCCTACATAGCGAGCCCCTTCATCGGTATCAAAGATTTTGTTAATTCGTTCACTGTCATTTGAAGTGGCTTCAACAATTTTTCCATCTTTAAATGTTAGCTGTACATTTTCAAAGGTAAAACCTTGATATGGGGAAGGTGTATTGTATGTGATCGTCCCGTTAACAGAATCTCTTACAGGAGCAGAATACACTTCACCATCAGGAATGTTTAAACGACCTGCACATTTAATGGCTGGAATGTCTTTAATTGAGAAGCTTAAATCTGTACCAGGTCCAGTGATTCGAACTTTATCTGTGCGGTTCATTAACTCAACCAATGAATCCATAGCCTTATCCATTTTGCTGTAGTCTAGATTACAAACATTAAAATAGAATTCTTCGAAGCTTTCAGTACTCATTTTTGCTAATTGGGCCATTGATTCAGTAGGGTAACGAAGAACAACCCATTTTGTTTTAGGTACGCGGATTTCTCTATGTACTTTTTTACCGACAGTATTTCCTTCGACCTTCATACGGTCTGCTGGTACGTCTGCTAGTTCGTTAATATTGTTACCTGAACGGAGGCCAATATAGGCATCCATTTCTTTCATCACATTAGCTTCAAATTCAGCTACCTTTTCAAAATGTTCTTCCGTTGCACCCATTAAAAGAGCTCGGTCAACTTGTCTGTCTTTTAAGGATACGAATGGGAAGCCCCCAGCAGCATAAGCTTCTTTTACTAATGCGACAACAAGTTCGCGTTGAAGGCCAAAGTTTTCAATTAAGACTTTTTCTCCCTTTTGTAATTGAACGGAGTAGTTAATCAGGTTCTTTGCAAGTTGTTCAATTCTAGGATCTTTCAAGTGAATCCCTCCATTATTGATAATTGATTGTTATGTATCACTTTATTTTACCTAATAATGGTTTAACATAAAAGGATGATTCTATAACTAAGGACGTTGATTTCCGTTGCAGGTGCGCAGCTAGAGCGGGCGGTCCGGGAGCCTCCTCTGGCCAACAGGATGTTGGTTACGAAGGCGTTGCTACAGGACGTGGCGTTCTTAGCCTTCGTTCCCCTATCGCTCCTGCGGGGTCTTCCTTGTCCCTTCCTCCCACTTTCCACTGCTTCCATGTATTTCTTCAGGGCAGTGGAAATGAGTCAAGCACCTTCCACTCCAATCAACTGCAGTTGAACTTTGATTGCAAAAAACAAATATATTCACGAAAAAGTCTTATCAAAACCGCGAAAGATGAAATCCAAAGCAGGAATTTTACATTTTAATGAGAATTATTTTAAAAAAGTGTTTTTTTGTCATACAATAAGGGAAATAGAAGAATGTACATAAATTTGGAGGTATTACTTTAAATGGAAATTATTTTATATTTGAGCATTGCGTTAATTGCGGTTGCGTTTTTTATTTTAGTTATATATGTAGTTAAGACCCTAAAGTCCTTACAGAAGACTTTAGATAGTGTTGCTCATACCCTGGATGGGTTAGAGGGGCAAATGAGAGGAGTTACATCTGAAACAACAGAACTTTTAAAGAAAACCAATGCTTTAGCAGAGGATATTCAGCATAAATCGGAAAATCTAAATAGTGTAGTCGTTGCCGTTAAAGACGTAGGAACTTCCATTCAGCGCTTCAATCGTTCCATTGATGGAATATCTGACAAAGTTATTCATCAGGTGGAAACGAATCAAGATAAAATCTCACAGGTTGTTCAGTGGAGTAATGTCTTTTTGGAGCTAAAACAACGTTGGGATCAGAGAAAAGGAAAACAATCTAATGAAAACTCTGAACCGAAACAAGAAAATTCAGGGAAACAGCGTGTGTATGACCGCGCATAAAATAAAGGAGGAACCAATCATGGCACAAAATCAAAACGATCAAAACCAAAATCAAGAATCAAATATCAATGCAAAAGACTTTATTATCGGAGCATTAGTAGGGGGAATTGTCGGGGCTGCTACAGCGCTGTTTATGGCACCTAAATCAGGGAAAGAGCTTCGCGGTGATTTGAGTGAACAAGCTATAATCTTAAAAGAGCGAACTGGAAACCTTAGAGATACTGCTGTCCAAAAAGGTAATGAATTTGCTAATACAGCTAAAGAGAAAACGAATGAATGGTCTCAAATGATCCAACTTCAATCGAACGAACTAAAAAATAAAATGAAGTCTATGCGAAATGAAGAAGTGGCTGAAGAAGATGCGGAAGCTGAAGTGGCTGTTTCTAACTCAAACGAAGAGATGGAACAAAAGCTCGAAGAAACAAAAAAAGCCTTTGAAGAAGTAGAGGGAAATTATAAAGCATAAACATAAACGATGGTCTTCCCTGAGATCATCGTTTTCTAATGGAACGACTTAGGGAAAACCATTTGATAAGTTACATGGTTTCCAGTTATGCTGGCTAAGATAATAGAAAGTGAAAAGGAGAAGCTATAATGAACGAAATAAAAACATCAGAAGAATTTAAGAACTATTTACAAAAAGAGAACAGATTCCTATTACTAAAGCATAGCTCTACATGCCCGATTAGTCATCAAGCTTATGTAGAAGTTGAAAAATATGAAAACACAGGAGTTAGTGTCCCCATTATGTATCTTGTTGTCCAGACATCAAGAGACTTGTCTAATTCTATTGCCCAAGAATATGAAGTAAAACATGAATCCCCACAAGCCCTTTTCTTTGAGAATGGAAAGGTAAAGGGTCATATGTCGCATTGGGATATTACGTCAACTCAACTAAAGGATTTGTTAAAATAAAAAATTTTTTGTAACAGGCTTCAAGCCCTATCATATAATGCTTTATTATACTTTAGTGCTTAAAAGCGTTTAATTATTAAAGATTTTTTTCGTGACATTTCGATTTCCATCCCTTATAATGAGCCTAACTTTAATAATTGATACTACTAGGGTAGGAGGAGACGTAAGAGATGAGCAATAGAGAGTTAGAAGAACTTAGAGACCAGGTAAGTGAAATAAATCTTCAATTACTTAAACTTATTAATCAGCGTGGGAGAATTGCCCAAGAAATTGGAAAGGTCAAAGAAACACAGGGTGTAAATCGATACGATCCTGTACGTGAAAGAGCCATGCTAGATGAATTATTACAGCATCATGATGGCCCTTTTGAACCATTAACGATTCAACATATCTTTAAAGAAATTTTTAAAGCAAATCTTGAACTTCAAGAAGATGATCATCGGAAGGCTTTACTAGTATCAAGAAAGAAAAAGCCTGAGGATACAATCGTCCAAATTAAAGGAGAACAAATCGGGAATGGAACACCTGCCTTTATTTTTGGCCCTTGCGCTGTAGAGTCGTATGAACAAGTCGCAGAAGTGGCAAGAACCGTAAAAGCAAAAGGCTTGAAGCTATTGCGTGGTGGGGCTTTTAAACCTAGAACATCTCCCTACGATTTTCAAGGGTTGGGCTTTGATGGTCTGAAAATTTTAAAAAGAGTGGCAGATGAATTTGATTTAGCTGTTATTAGTGAAATCGTAAACCCAAATGATGTTGAAAAGGCATTAGACTACATCGATGTGATTCAAATTGGTGCACGTAATATGCAAAACTTTGAATTATTAAAGGCAGCTGGTCAAGTTGATAAGCCCGTTCTACTCAAGCGAGGTTTATCCGCTACTTTAGATGAATTCGTAAATGCAGCTGAATACATTATGGCACAAGGAAATGGTAATATTATTCTTTGTGAAAGAGGGATTCGTACGTATGAGAAAGCTACTCGAAATACATTAGATATCTCAGCAGTACCAATTCTAAAACAAGAAACTCATCTACCTGTTTTTGTAGATGTCACACACTCAACTGGTAGAAGAGATTTATTGTTACCGACAGCTAAAGCAGCCTTAGCAATTGGTGCTGACGGTGTGATGGCTGAGGTTCACCCAGATCCAGCAGTGGCACTATCTGATTCCGCACAACAAATGGATTTCAATCAATTTGACGCATTTATGGAAGAGATTGAAAAAACTCTACATTTGCAAAAAGTTTAAGTATTGAAAGGGGTCTCAGTTGAGGCTCCTTTTTTTAGGAAAGTTTTAGTTAATGCTATCTAGTAAAGATTGCTGATATTTGCACTCATAGTTTAACTGCAGTTGATTGGAGTGGAAGGTGCTTGACTCATTTCCACTGCCCTGAAGAAATACATGGAAGCAGTGGAAAGTGGGAAGAAGGGACAAGGGAGACCCCGCAGGAGCGATAGCGACGAGGAGGCTCCCGGACCGCCCGCGGAAAGCAAGCACCTGCAACGGAAATCAACGAACTCAATTTAAACTTACCAACTAGTGTCCAAATGCAACAAAGTATGTGATATTAGCGAAGTGAAATCAGCGAAATATAAAGAGTTGAATAATAAATAGTTACGTTTTGTTGAAATATCATATGAATCGTTGCGGCTTGTAAATTCCTGTCGTATGATATAGAGAAGATAAATGGATGAATAATCATTGAATAACAAAAAATAGAAGCAACGGTGCAAGGAGTTGAGTGAAATGAATGTAACGATTTATGACGTAGCTAGAGAAGCGAATGTTTCAATGGCTACCGTTTCTAGGGTAGTAAATGGTAATCCAAATGTAAAACCAACGACCCGAAAAAAAGTATTAGAAGTAATTGAGCGGCTTGGCTATAGACCAAATGCAGTTGCACGTGGTCTAGCTAGTAAAAAAACAACAACTGTGGGTGTAATTATCCCGGATATCTCCAGTATCTTCTTTGCAGAGCTTGCAAGAGGAATTGAAGATATTGCGACAATGTATAAGTATAATATCCTCTTAAGTAACTCGGATCAAAATCCCGATAAAGAAGTACATCTTCTTCAAACCATGTTAGGGAAACAGGTTGATGGGATCGTTTTTATGAGTGGACATGTTACTGAGGAACACGTGAGAGAGTTTGAATTATCTTCTGTTCCAATTGTTTTGGCAGGTTCTATTGAGGAGCAAGGCAAAATCCCATCCGTTAATATCGATTATGAGTTAGCTACATATGATGCCGTGAACAGTTTTATTGAGAGTGGACATAAAAAGATTGCATTCTTAGTAGGTCCATTAAGAGAACCTATTAACGCAGAGAAAAAACTAGTAGGATATAAAAATGCTTTAAAAGATGCTGGGATTGATTACAATGAGGACTATGTGATTGAGGGAGACTACGCATACGATTCTGGATTAGAGGCTATTGAAAGGCTAATGGATTCATCCAATCCTCCAACTGCCATTTTTGTAGGTGCTGATGAAATGGCTTTAGGTGTCATCCATGGAGCAAGAGATAAAGGAATCAAAGTTCCAGAAGAACTCGAGGTTATTAGTTCGGATAATACTCGTTTATCCCAAATGGTTCGGCCACAGTTGACCACAGTGGTGCAGCCCCTATACGATATTGGGGCAGTAGCAATGCGGTTATTAACGAAGCTAATGAACAATGAGCAAGTAGATGAGCAAACGGTTATTTTGCCACATAGAATTGAAAAACGTCAATCAACTAAGTAATAGTTAGCCGTAGATCCATGCATCTACGGCTATATTTTTAAACAGATTCTCTTTCCTCATAATTAGATCGAATGGGATAGAGTGCTTTTTCCAATGTTCGCTTATTTTTTTCAGTGATTTCTGCTTTTCTTGGAATGGGTGTATACGAACCTGGTGGATCCATCCATGTACTAGGCAATGTAACAGGAGATTTGTCCTGCCATTTCTCAACCCAGCTCTTGGGAAGCCGATCAGAATGGATTTTGTCCAATTGATCTGTCATGGTCAACCAGATTAACGACCACGCTCTTGGTACGACTCGCCATATGTCATATCCACCGCCACCTACTGCAATCCATCTACCATTACAATACTGTTCGGCTACTTTCTTGGCGAGCTGAGGAATACGTTTGTAAATATTCATGGTTCCACATAAATGGGTAAGGGGATCGTGGAAGTGGGCATCTACTCCATTTTGAGTAATGATAATATCTGGCTTAAAAAACTCGGCCACTTCTGTAAGTGATTTTTCATACATATCGAGCCATGATTCGTCTTCTGTAAAAGCATCAACTGGGATATTAAATGAAGTCCCATAGCCTTTACCTTGGCCACGCTCATGAACTTCTCCAGTACCAGGGAATAAATATCTCCCTGTTTCATGTATAGACAAGGTGCAAACATTTGGCTCATCGTAAAAAGACCATTGTACTCCGTCTCCATGATGAGCATCTGTATCCACGTATAATACGCGAGCATTATATTTCTTTAAGAGATAGGCAATCGCAACTGAGCTATCGTTATACACACAAAAACCAGATGCCTTCCCTCTAAAACCGTGGTGTAAACCACCACCTAAGTGGATGGCGTGTTTATAGTCCCCACTCATGACAGCATCTACTGCCGAAAGAGCTCCACCGACAATAAAAGCACTTGCATCATGCATATTTGGAAACATGGGAGTATCATCGGTTCCAAGCCCAAACTCTTCAGCTCTGGATGCTTCTAATTGACCGATACTTGCCAGTTTAACGGCTTCTATATAGGAAGGTGTATGGATATAAGCAATCTCCTCATCCGTTGCTTTACGAGGTTTTCGGATATCTGCAGTATCAAGAGCTTGAATTTCTTTTAATAGATCTATGGTTAACGTTAATCGAAATTGATTAAAGGGGTGGTTATTCCCAAATGCGTATTGTAGTAAATCGTCTGAAAAAATAAAAAGAGAATCTTTACTCATTTTGCAGCTCCCAGGTGTACGGTAATAGAACATCAAACCCTCTATCTTTAAGAGTTTGTACAATTGCTGTAGGGTTCATGGTTTGTACTCGAAAGACTAATATCTTATAAGATTCGTTCTGTTGATAAGGATTTACTAATACGCTTTGAATATTAACGTTATGCTCACTAATGATCGCTGTAACTTTAGCTAACATTCCTGATCGATGAGGGACTTTCACCTCAATTTTTGAACCTGGTTGAAGTGCACCGGTTAATTGCAAAAAGGTATACAGTATATCTGTTTCTGTTACAATTCCAACCAGTTTCTCATCTGAAACGATAGGAATACAACTAATTCTATTCTCGTAGAAAAGACTAGCTACTTCCTCCACAAAATCTAATGGGTGAGCTGTAATTACATCCTCTGTCATCATTTCTTGAATAGATGTATGACGTGTACGACTGTTTATAGAATCAATTGAAAGAGCACCTCTAATATCCCGGTCACTAATGATTCCAACTACATGCCTATTGGAATCAATAATAGGGATATGTCTGATGGTCTTTGCGTTCATCAACTCGATAGCATCATGTATCAAATCTTCCGGAGAAAGTGTCCAAACCTCTCGACGCATTACTTCTTCAACAATCATTTTATTCACCCCATAAGTAGAATTTAATACATAAAACGATTCTTAAATCTGAGTTGATCAAATCTTTGAATGGAGTCAACATCCACTCTTTTTCCGATACGTGCCATAAGACAGTTCGCTGGATGAGAACTAATCTCGGGATCGTCAGTTGCATACCACTCTAACCCACCAGCATTCATCATTTTTTCCATGACTTTTCGATATTCCCAAACATTTAATCCTGTTCCTTTTAAATCCCAGTGCCAGTAATACTCAGTCGTTATAATAATATAATCTTCCATGGCATCATCCATCATGGATACTTTGAGGAGGTTTTTACCAACAGAGGCACCACGAAACTCAGGAATGACTTCAATGGCTCCTAATTCAATTAAATTTTCCATATTTCCTTCTGACCACCGTTCAAGTGGGTCCGGGTACAAGTAAGTTACGTATCCAACAATGACATGTTCTTTTCTTGCTATAATAATTCGACCTTCAGGAAGTGCAGCGATTTCAATGAGTGCTTTATGTTGCTGATTCGAGGGTCTAAACGATGTTAAATCCTCATGAAACTCATAGGATGCTAGTTTATCTGCAGAAATGGGCCCTTCAATTAGAAGAGTTCCATTCCGTGTTTTAAGTTCCATTGCATTAAACGTCTTTTGATGATTCATTCCTTCACCACCTAGTTGGCTAGCCTATTAGTTTATATCGTTACTTTTATGATAACGAAAAAAATAAAGCGTTTACAAAGTATTTTATCATTGTTTTACTAAAAATAATAAGCCCCATAGAAAAAGAATTTAAAAAATTGAGAACAATCATACTTTATATTATAATAATAATAGATTCGGAATGAATGAAGGAGGAGAAATGATTTGAAAGTGGAAGCGCTGCCAGTCATTAAGGGGAATAACAATCTAGATAACTATGAAACTACAGTAGAGAAATTTGATTGGAAAGAAGCTGAAAAAGCCTTTACTTGGCATGAAACGGGAAAAGTGAATTTAGCTTATGAAGCGATTGACCGACATGCTGAATCCTTCAGAAAAAATAAAGTGGCTCTTTATTATAAAGACCCGAAACGAAATGAAAAATATACATTTAAAGAAATGAAAGATTTGTCCAATCAAGCGGCAAATGCATTGAAAGCTTATGGGGATGTAACAAAAGGTGATCGAGTTTTCATTTTCATGCCACGTTCTCCTGAATTATATTTCTCGGTATTAGGTGCTATTAAGCTTGGGGCTATTGTGGGTCCATTATTTGAAGCATTTATGGAAGGTGCCGTTAGAGACCGTCTAGAAGATAGTGGAGCGAAAGTTCTAGTCACTACACCTGAGCTACTGGAAAGAGTCCCCGTTGAAGAATTACCTGAATTAAAAACTATCTTCCTAGTTGGAACAGATGTGAAGGAAGATGACAAATATGTAGATTTCCTTGATAAGTTAGGGAAAGCAAGCAAGGATTTAACAATTGAATGGGTAGATCGAAATGATGGTCTAATCCTACACTATACATCTGGATCAACAGGAAAGCCTAAAGGGGTTTTACATGTCCATAATGCAATGATCCAGCACTATCAAACAGCTAAGTGGGTTCTGGACCTCCAAGAAGAGGATGTTTATTGGTGTACAGCAGACCCAGGTTGGGTAACAGGAACTTCCTATGGTATCTTTGGCCCGTGGCTTACAGGAACATCAAATGTTATCGTAGGTGGACGATTCAGTCCAGAAGCGTGGTATGAAACCATTCAAAATTTTGGTGTAACCGTGTGGTACAGTGCACCAACAGCGTTTAGAATGTTAATGGGTGCTGGTAACGATGTTGTTCAACAATTTGACCTAAGTTCTTTACGTCATATTTTAAGTGTAGGGGAACCACTTAACCCTGAAGTTGTTCGCTGGGGTATGAAGGTATTCCAATTGCGTATTCATGATACGTGGTGGATGACAGAAACGGGTGCTCAACTAATTTGTAACTATCCTTGCATGGAAATTCGTCCAGGCTCAATGGGTAAACCGATCCCCGGTGTAAAAGCAGCTATTGTGGATGATCAAGGGAATGAACTACCACCATTCCGAATGGGTAACCTAGCAATTGAAAAAGGTTGGCCATCCATGATGAGTACGATCTGGAACAATCCAGCGAAATATGAATCTTATTTCTTAGCGGATAAATGGTATGTATCGGGTGATTCTGCTTACATGGATGAGGATGGCTACTTCTGGTTCCAAGGCCGTGTGGATGATGTCATTATGACATCTGGAGAAAGAGTAGGTCCATTTGAAGTGGAAAGTAAGCTAGTGGAACATCCTGCCATTGCTGAAGCTGGTGTCATTGGGAAGCCAGACCCAGTTAGAGGGGAAATCATTAAAGCATTCGTAGCCCTTCGTGAAGGGTATGAGCCAACAGATGAACTAAAGGAAGAAATTCGTCTTCATGTGAAGAAGGGGCTAGCTGCACATGCTGCACCTCGTGAAATTGAGTTTAAAGATAAGCTTCCAAAGACTAGAAGTGGTAAGATTATGCGTCGTGTCTTGAAAGCGTGGGAGCTTGATTTACCTACTGGTGATTTATCTACAATGGAAGATTAAATGGAAGGGCTGTCTCATTTTTTGAGGCGGCTTTTTTTGGTTGAATAGTTTAGTGTCCTGCGTTCTGAGGGTAGTGGTATTGAGTTCTGAAAAAGAGGTATTGAGTTCTGAAAAAGAGATGCTGAGTTCTGAAAAGAGGTGCTGAGTTCTGAAAAAGAGGTGTTGAATTCTGAAAAGAATGAGCTAACTTCTGAAAAGGAAAATAGGAGTTCCGAAAAGAGAAAATCAACTTCTGGTAAAACAGATTTTTCCATCTGAACAGCAAGAAAAAAGTCCACTTCTGGTTCATTACACCATAAGTGGACTTTTTTACTATGGATTCAATATTTCATCAATTGGATCTCGTTCATCATCTGGAGGTGTATCTTCGTCACCATCTCCAGATCCTTCGCCGGAATTACCACCGTTGTTATCCGGTGGATCAGTCGGTTCATTGTCACCGTCTGCCGGTTCCGTTTCAGGGTCTTCTGGTTGGACATTTCCAACTTGAAGAATGTTAGATGGAGATGATTCCTGACCAGCTATATCAACAGCAGTAACATAGAATTCACCATTTCCAACGTCATACGATAGCTCATCACCAGCTAGTACATGCCCCACTACACTGTCGGTTTCGCCATCTATGCGCTGATAAATTCTGTATCCAATAATATCTTCTTCAGTATTAGCACCCCAGCTTATTTTTTGATCTTTTGCTGTAGTTTTTACAGCAGCTGGAACTTTACCATTCTCTTCTAATACATCATCAGGAACTAAAATATCTGACCAGTTTTCTTTATCTGGAATCAATTGTTTTGGATCCTGCAATTCCTCTCCACCCATCTTTTCAATAAATTCAGGGTTTAAAAGGAGCCCTTCCTGAGTAAACTCTTCAGGTGTTGTCTCGAGAGCTAGATACTTTTTGTCACCTATTGTAACGTATCTACCTTCAATTAAACTATTGTCTGTTTCTGTTGGAACGAACTTAGCGTTAAATAGGTCTGTTTGTACAAGCCCTGATTCCATACAGATTTCTGAAGGGAGAAGTCCTGAGACTGCACAATATGATCTCTTTACTATTCCACCTGGCATTTGGAAGTTTTCTTGTGGTGCCACCAATTCTGGTTTAATTTCGTAGGTGGCGTTCATTAAATCTGCCCACAGATAGTTATTTCTGACACCAGGAGAAAGTCCCTTATAGTTTGCCTCTAATGTCTTCGGAGTATCGTACCCAATCCAGACTCCAAACGTTACATTTGGATTTGTAGCGACGAACCAAGAATCATGTGTCTCATTCGTTGTTCCCGTTTTTCCTGCCCAA
This sequence comes from Bacillus carboniphilus, assembly GCF_039522365.1. Lineage (GTDB taxonomy): Bacteria > Bacillota > Bacilli > Bacillales > JC228 > Bacillus_BF > Bacillus_BF carboniphilus. The sequence continues at coordinate 66,745 of NZ_BAAADJ010000023.1, forward strand.
TCAGCTTTGAAGTTTAAACGACCCGGAACTGATGCTGCTGTACCTTGCGTAATTACATCTCTCATCATGTCAATGGTTAAGTAGGCAGTTTGAGGGCTAAACACATCTACTGGTTGACTTTCGTGTTTATAAATGGTCTTTCCATCTTTATTCACTATTTTCTCAATCATATAGGCATCAATAAAAGTACCATTGTTAGCAAAAGTGGAATAGGCGTTTACATTTTCCTCAACCGTTACCCCATATGTCATGGCCCCAAGTGCCATAGATGGATTATGATAATCTCCCTCTGAAAGGGTTGTAACCCCCATTTTGTTTAAAAATTCAGCAGGACGTTGCGGTAAAATATCTAAATATGCTTTGACGGCAGGTATATTAAAGGACTTTGTTAATGCAACTCTAGCTGTTGTTAGCCCATTATAACCTTTGCTATAGTTCTTCGGCTCCCACTCTTTTCCGCTTCCATCGTTAAGAAGTAGCTTAACATCCGGAATGATAGACGCCGGTTGAAGTGTTCCAAGTTCAAATGCTGGTGCATATACCAATAAGGGTTTCATCGTTGATCCATTTTGACGCGGAGCATTGGTAGCGTGATTTGTTTGTTCACGGCTATGGTCGCGCCCACCAACAAAACTAATGATCTTACCGGTTTTATTTTCTATTAACATGGCCCCAGTTTCTACTTGTTCCATAACAACAGTTTCTTCACTTGTATTCGGGTCAATATGTTTTTCAGGCTTATCATTCCCGTAGTACTCATAAGCTTTTACAACTTCTTGCATCTTGTCGTAAATATCTTTTTCAATCGTTGTGTGAATCGTGTAGCCATTTTGTCTTAAATTCCTGTAAGCCAAGCTATAATACTTATTATATAATTCGTCATCTAAAGCGAGGTCTTCTTTTGTATACCCATCTTCAGTAGCCAGCATTTCCATAATAATTTCTGTAGCACGTAACTCTACTTCAACCGTTAGCCAAGGATAGTTTTCCATTGGACTAGGTTTAGGCTCAATAAAGTCTTGGGTAATATCATAATTGATTGCTTTATCAAACTCTTCTTGTGTAATCTTTTCTTCCTCAAGCATTCTTGTTAAGACAATTTTCATTCGGTTTAATCCAGGCTCTAGTCCCTCAGGAGATTTTAAAGTCCCATCATTCTGAAAAGGTGTATAGGCAGATGGACTTTGAGGTAACCCAGCAATAAAAGCAGCTTGAGGTAATGTTAACTTATCAGCATCCACGCCAAAAATCCCTTGTGCAGCTGTTTGAACTCCAGCTATATTTCTACCAGATGAATTTCTACCAAAAGGAGAAACATTTAAATAAGCTTCTAAAATTTGATCTTTATCAAAGAATTTCTCTAAACGTAGAGCAAGAAGAATCTCTTTAGCTTTACGGTCAAAGGAAACTTCATTCGTTAGAATCTGGTTTTTTATCAATTGTTGAGTAAGGGTACTTCCCCCTGATTGCATAGAAGAGTTTGCAAATTCCTGGTAGAGGGCTCTTAAAATCGCCTTGGGAACGACCCCTTGGTGAATTTCAAAATACTCATCCTCTGTAGCAATAATAGCGTCTTTGAGATACTGCGAAACATTGTCAATTGACACTTCATCTCGGTCAATATCTGAGCGCAATTTACCTAGATAAACGTTGTTTGCGAAGTATACTTCTGATGTTTCCTCGTAATTGTAAATGTCTTTCCGCATACTCTCATAGGAACGGAGTGGTTCATCCTTTACAAGTGACGCAAAATAACCTGCGCCTACCCCACCCGCAAAAGCGGAGACTAAAACAATTACAATTAGAAAAATTAAAATGATATTCCAAGTTACACCGTATGTAATTCGGGCACCTTTTTTCGATTTATCACTAGCTAATATGTGGTAAATAGAAAGAAGACGTTCTTTCCATGCGTTTTTATCCTTCATGTTATTCCCCCCAAAATCATTCCCATTATAGCATATTTTGTACCGTAAAGGGTGACAATTAAAAGAGGATTGACAAGGAAGTTTAAACTATGCTAATAATGTTCTAAAGAAATATCGATGCGAAGAAGGATTTACAGTAATTCTTTTATCACTGTTGAAGAGAGCTGATGGTTGGTGCAAATCAGTACACATAAAAGGATGAATTACGAATCTGGAGCACTAAACATCACATTTTGTGATTGGCGTTTGTCGCGTTAAGACTTTTTAAGCGGAAAGCAATTGCTTTCAAGTTGGGTGGTACCGCGGATAATCCGTCCCTACATATTTGTAGGGCGGTTTTTTATTTTGTAAAAAGGAGTGCAACAAAATGAACAGCCTATTAGAAGATTTACAATTTAGAGGGCTCATCAATCAAATGACAGACGAAGAAGGACTAGAAAAAGTCCTAAATGAGGAGTCTATTCGTCTATATTGTGGTTTTGATCCTACTGCAGATAGCTTACACATCGGTCACCTATTACCGGTTTTAATTTTAAGACGTTTCCAACAAGCTGGCCATCGTCCCATTGCCTTAGTCGGTGGAGCTACAGGTCTAATTGGAGACCCTAGTGGAAAAAAAGCAGAAAGAACGCTAAACTCCACTGAAATCGTTCAAGAATGGAGCAATAAAATTAAGGGACAATTATCTCGTTTCCTTGATTTTGACACAGCAGAAAACCCTGCAATTGTAGCCAACAATTTTGATTGGATTGGCCAAATGGATTTAATCACATTCTTACGTGATATTGGGAAGAACTTTGGATTAAATTACATGCTTGCTAAAGATACAGTTGCGTCTCGTATTGAAACAGGGATTTCTTTCACAGAGTTTAGCTACATGATTCTTCAATCGTTAGACTTTTTAAAGTTGTACGAAAATGAAGGATGTAGACTTCAAGTTGGTGGTAGTGACCAATGGGGAAACATTACAGCTGGACTTGAGCTAATTCGAAAATCACATGAAAATGCCAAAGCATTTGGGTTAACAGTTCCTCTAGTAACAAAAGCAGATGGGACAAAATTTGGTAAAACAGAAGGTGGAGCGGTTTGGTTAGACCCAGAAAAAACAACTCCATACGAGTTCTATCAATTCTGGATTAATACAGATGACCGTGATGTTGTGAAATACTTGAAATACTTCACATTCCTATCAAAAGAGGAAATCGAAGCACTTGAAAAAGAGATGGAAGAAGCACCGCATTTACGCGCTGCCCAAAAGTCATTAGCTGAGCAAATGACAAAGCTGGTTCATGGTGAAGAAGCATTTATCCAAGCAGTTAAAATCACAGAAGCTCTCTTCAGTGGAGATATAAAAGGCCTTTCAGCTTCTGAAATTGAACAAGGCTTTAAGGATGTCCCTTCATTTGAAGGAGGAGAAGAAAACAACCTGATTGAACTATTGGTTGCTGCTAAAATCTCTCCATCAAAGCGTCAGGCTCGAGAAGATGTGCAAAATGGAGCAGTCTACATCAACGGTGAGCGTGTGACCGACACTGGATATGAACTAGCACCAGAAGATAGAATTGAAGGCAAGTTTACCATCATTAGAAGAGGGAAAAAGAAATACTTCTTAATCCGCTTTTAGGGACAGGAACCTTGTCCCAGAGGAACGTACGTGACAGGAGACTGTTACTGCGTTCCTTTTTTATTGCTTCGTAAAGTGAGCACTCACAACATGTTGAATAATAACAAAAAGAGGATTTTACATATTTTGGTCAAATATGTACTAAGGAAAAAATATAAGTGAGGACTATTTTTTTATGGAAGAAGACCAAGTGATATTCGATACCTATTACAGTAAACTCTTAAAATACTGTGTTCAAATAACCGGCTCTTATAATGATGCAGAAGACCTGGCACAAGAATCAATATTAAAAGTAATAAAAGCCATCAAACATGAACCAACAAGACTAATAACCAATTCCTTTTTATATACCGTTGCAAAGAACCTTTGGTTGGATATGAATCGTAAAAAACGAGTTTCTACCTCACCTATATCAGATTCAGAAACTGAAGGCTCTTATGAAGAGGCCTCATTCAAAACTCGTGAGCTACTAGAAATTTTAGCAGGGCGCCTACCCATAAATTACATGGTGGTTCTTCTGTTGATAGATGTCTTCCAATTCACTGCTAAAGAAACAGCTAGTGTAATGAAATCAACAGAGGGAGCCATTCGAATAACGCTGAATCGAGCAAGAAAGAAACTACATGCATTCGGTAAGGTGGATGATTACTTAGCTCCCCCAAAGTATAAACAAGAAAATCAAGAATCCCTTCTTAACGTATTTGTGGAGGCTTTTGTGAAGAAGGATCCACAGATGATTTATGATTCATACATTCAATTAACGCAGATAGGTATTAGGATATCAACTTTGAAATTGAGGGATGGAAAGTATTATTTCACAGTCCGAGACAGGGATGGAAATATTTTAATGCTATCTTCATAAAAAATTTAAATGGGGTGTATCGATTTATAAAAAATTACCGTTTCTTATATTGAAAACGTAAAAAGGAGAGGAAAAGATGAGTGAATCCGTTACGAAGGGGATCAATACTGTTTATTTACCAGTCTCAGATCCACATAAATCGGCCTTATGGTATGAAAAAAATCTTGGATTAAGGATTCTAAGACCAGTTGGAGAGGGAGCAACACAAGCTCAGATAGGGTTTCCGAACGGTCAAGCGCTGTTCTTAATCAAGACAAAAAGTAAGGGGAACGCAAACTTTATAGAATTTGACGGACATGAGCAATGCCCCGTGACCTTTGAAGTATCAAATATTGAACATTTATATTCCACTCTTTCGGAGCAAGGAGCCGAAATGGAGGAGCTTGAAGACAACGAAGATTGCGGGAAAAATTTCTATCTGTATGATCCTGATGGGAACAAACTAGACATTTGGAGTGGATGGCCAATCAAGATTACGATCAACAACTAAAACGGGACAAGGTTCCTGTCCCCTTGTCCCACAAAAAAAACCTGCCAATTTGGCAGGTTTTTATTATTAACGAGAGTAGAATTCAACGATTAGAGCTTCGTTGATTTCAGCTGGTAATTCAGAACGTTCTGGTAAACGAGTGAAAGTACCTTCTAGTTTATCAGCATCGAAAGTTAAGAAGTCAGGAACAAAGTTGTTCACTTCAATAGCTTCTTTAACGATATCTAGGTTACGAGACTTTTCACGTACACCAATTGTTTGTCCTACTTGTACACGGTATGAAGGAATGTCAACGCGGCTTCCATCAACAGTGATGTGACCGTGATTTACAAGTTGGCGAGCTTGACGACGAGTGCGTGCAAGGCCAAGACGGTAAACTAGGTTGTCAAGGCGAGCTTCAAGAAGAACCATGAAGTTTTCACCGTGCTTACCTGATAATTTACCAGCTCTGTCAAATAGGTTACGGAATTGACGCTCAGTCACTCCGTACATATGACGTAGCTTTTGCTTTTCTTGTAATTGAAGACCATATTCAGAGATCTTCTTACGTTGGTTTGGACCGTGTTGTCCAGGTGCATATGGGCGTCTTTCTAATTCTTTACCAGTACCGCTTAGTGAAATTCCAAGACGGCGTGATAGTTTCCAGCTTGGACCAGTATATCTTGCCATAGGGAAACTCCTCCTTATATTTAATATGGAGTAAAATAAGGACAGATGTGATTTGACTTTACGGACATTTTATCTTCTACGTATCTTCGCCCTAGCAGCAGAGGGTTACGAGATACGACTTATAAACATAAGCGATAAAATGAAGCGTAAGAGTGTTCACATAGGCTGCAATATTTTACACAAACTCCATTATATGATGTACATATTGTAAAGTCAACAAGGGAAATGTATGGTAAAATTTAAGTAGAAGATAGGAATAAAATTGGGTTTGAAGGATATTGGGAGATTTTTGCCATGAATATAGTAAATTGTGCTTAAAAAGCTCCGTTTCTAAACGATATAAAGTATACACTAGTTTTCTTAAAAGTGCAGTTACTTTCAATGTGATAGGTGAGATTAATGAATACACAAGGACAGGATATTTATATACATCATTACTATAAAGCCTTGTTTCAATTTACAAAAACGCTACACCACTGTACAAATGAAGAGGATGTTTATTTGGCTCTTTTAAATACGGTTAATACTTTTTCTCTAGATGCCATCCATATTGAGGTTTGGACATCGGAAGAAAGTGCAACTAGTCACCCACTAATTAAAGAGTTTAACTTTCAGCATGCACCAGACTCCATTTCGGAAGTGTTTTCTTCTGGGGAGTTAACTAGCAATGTGAAGAATGAGCTTATTGAGATGGACGTACCAATTATAGGTGAGCAAGGAATATATGGCGTTCTACAAGTACAAGGAATTACTCTGGACAAACAAGAAGAGATGAAAGAGTTATTTCAAATACTTGGTGAAGAAGCAGGAAAAGCGATTGAAAAAATAAAGCTATATATTCAATCTAAACGCAGAATAAAAGATTTACAGATGTTAAATGATTTTACTTTAAAGCTTAATACAAGTTTACGTTTTACAGAGAGTCTTACCCTATTAAAAAATCATTTTCAATCTGTATTTCATATGCAGGAAGTAGGCTTCTTCTTTAAAAATAAAGACCACCAAATTGAAACTTCTAAGGAAAGCACTTCTTTTTTTGGAACTAAAAGGTCAAAGATATATACAGACTATGCACACCAACATTTTAAATATAAAACCAATTCAGTGTTTATGGGAAAAGCAAGTGTGAAAATAGATGTGGAAGAAGAAATGCCATACCAAACCGTTCTTATGTTTCCCTTTCTGGATGATGGTGAAATTATTGGGTATACGCTATTGCTCCATCAAGAATCATATGCATTTGATTGGGATGTATTTAAAAACATGGAATCGATTATTTTCCACTCTTCACTAGCTATCACAAATGCGATCCTTAAAGAGGAGTTGGAGCGGCTAGCCATGACGGATCCCCTCACTCATCTTTATTCTAGAAGATATCTAAATAAGAAGATTGAAAAATCAATGAGAGATGATAGTGAAGGTACCTTTATTATTCTAGATATTGATAATTTCAAAGAAATCAACGATCTTTATGGACACCAAGTGGGAGATAATGTATTGGTGCAGTTAGGCCAACATGTTCTACAAAACATTAGAAAACATGATGTTGGTGCCCGCTGGGGTGGAGAGGAATTGGCTGTTTATTTGCCTAAGACCCCTCTTCAAGCTGGAATTATGGTAGCAGACCGTCTTGTTAAAACTGTATCAGAAGTGACCAACCCCTCTATAACCGTTTCGTGCGGGGTTTCTTATTGGAAGAATAATGACAAAAGTTCTTCATATAGGAGCTTATTTGAATGGGCAGATCGAGCTCTCTACAAAGCTAAAAGCCTTGGGAAAAATAAAATAATTGTTTATAATCATAAAGAAAGCTGACCAGTAAGGTCAGCTTTTTTATATATATTTAGTTAATACTGCCACAAACTCTTCTAACATTTTTTCATCTACTTCATCAAAACGCTCAAGTTCAGGGCTATCAATATCCAGTACGCCTAACAGTTCTCCATCTTTTATAATTGGAACAACGATTTCTGATCTGGAGGCTGCATCACAAGCGATATGGCCAGGAAATGCATGTACGTCGGCAACACGAATTGTCTTTCTAGTTTGTGCAGATGTACCACAAACGCCTTTTCCTAATGGAATTCTGACACATGCAGGCAAGCCTTGAAATGGGCCGAGAACAAGTTCATTTTCACTATCAAGACAATAAAAACCAACCCAATTGATGCGATCTAAAAATTGATTCAATAATGCACTTGCATTACTCAAGTTAGCCACTCGGTTTGGTTCATCCTCCAATAGGGCAGCGAGCTGCTTAATGACTAAAGAGTAGTTTTCTTCTTTTGATTTATTATAATTTTCGACTTGAAACAACAAAAATCACCTCAATATTCATATGAATTCATTATATTGTATCAGAAAATCAGGATAGATAAGAGAAAGTGTCGACTTTTTTTCAAAGGAAATTTAAAGGGTTTCCAGAACAAGTAAGCTAGAGAATAAAAAAGGGAGTGTTTAGATTGACTGAGCCTAAGAAGAAGAAAAATGAGATTTTCAATTCTGCCTTATACATGTTTCATACAAAAGGATATACTGGCACTTCCCTACGTGATATTGCATCAAAAGCAAATGTAAATGTTGCTCATATAGCTTATTATTTTGAAAACAAACAAGGCCTACTAGAACATTCATTTTCCGTTTTCTTTGAAGAGTATCTTGCCGAAATGGAGAAAGCCATTAGTGAGCTAGAACGAAATGATCCTAGAGGTGTAATGAGAGATCTAGTGGACCGGTTAATGAAATTTCAATGTCAAAACATAACTCTTACTAGATTTGTATGGAGAGAACTTTCAATTGATTCTCAAGTCGTACGTGAAATTATTTCTACATATTTAATGAAGGAAAGATATTTTTTCAAATCCCTTCTTGAAGCAGGATTCAGGGAGAAGGCTTATGAAAAACGTCCTGTAAGCTATACCATCATTCAACTTAAGGGAATGCTGATGATGCCCTTTTTACATGCGCAGAGCTTAAGCGAAGTATGGCAAGTTTATCCACATGAACCATATTTTTTAAACAAGTATAGTAAAGAAATTATGAGTTGGTTAGAGCACTACCTATTTGTCGCTGAGGAGACTCAGTTAAGAGCTATTCAGTAAGGGTCTCTAATATTTGGGTTAGGGTTTCATATCCTAGCCCTATTTCTTTTGCTTGATGGGCATCAGATCCAAATACTAACTCAATTCCTAAATGTTTAGCTTTTTGAATGGTTTCAAGATCCGGGTACATTTCTCGGCAGAGAGGTTTTCTTAATCCTGCTGAATTCCAGTCTAAAGCGTAACCTTTGTCAGCTATATTTTCCAAAATTGTATCCTTTATTGAGGAGAAACCCTTCGTAGGTTTGAACCTTTTTTGAAATTTAGTTACCAGTGTCATATGTCCAATTCTTTTTGGTTTAAAGTAACCTAAATCCGTCTCAACAGACTTTAAAACTTGCTGAAAGTATAGGTCATATACCTGATTAACGCCACCTAAAATGTTTGAAGCCTCTTTGAATGAATCAGGGCTATAATCTAAACAAATCCACTTTCCCTCACAATTTAAAAAATGTACAGATAATATACTATCATCTAAGTAAGGACCCACGTGGTCTAATAGGGCTTGTGTCTCTTTCTCATACCCTTCTATGTAATCCACTTCTAATCCACATTTTATGTCAATGTCATTTTTATACTGTTTTTGTATCGCCTGAATATCCAAGATATAGCGTTCTAAATCATTGGTCCGCATTCCACTGTCTTTTTCTGGTGTGGGATCAATGAAGTTTGATGGTAATGGGGCATGCTCGGTGAAGGAGATGGATGATAACCCTTGTTCTATAGCCTTCTCTACATATTCATCAAATGTGTCTTTCGTGCCGTGTGGACAGTATTTTGTGTGAACATGAGCGTCTCTTTTTTTCATGTAAATTGCTCCTCTTATTGTCAAAATTCGACTTTGTTGTAAAAAACTTTGAAAAACCATGTAAAATATGCACAAAAATAGTCGTATACATGGTATCATAATAACATTAGATTTTTACACGGAATAAAAAAGAAATCGGATATATTTTTGCCATTTGGAACAGGGGGCTCACGATGCAGTACGTAATTGGCATCATCGTCTTCATTATTGTCATAATGTTGTTTGGATACATAGCGAAAAAGAAGATATTTAAAGAACTAGACAAGTTAGAATCATGGAAGATGGATTTAATGAATAAACCAGTACCTGCTGAACTCTCAAAGGTGAAGCAATTAAACATGACTGGTCAAACCGAAGAGATGTTTGAAAAATGGAGAAAATCATGGGATGAAATTGTAACCTTTTATTTACCAGAAATTGAAGAGTTCTTATTTGATGCAGAAGACTATACGGATAAATATAGGTTCAAGGCAGTTAAATCCACTCAACTAGAAATTCAAAAGAAGCTTCAGTTTGTAGAAGAACAGATTGAAAAAATAATTAAAGGTTTACATGACCTATTAGGCAGTGAAGAAAAAAATAAACAAGATGTTGCTGAAGCGAAAGAAAAATACCGTGAGCTGAAGAGAACCTTAATTACAAATCGTCATGCATACGGAAAAGCAGAGGTTCGATTAGAGGTATTGTTAGATGAAATTCTCATGGAGTTTGAAAACTTCGAAAATGCAACCACTAATGGAAATGTTTTAGAGGCAAGAGAAATTGTATTGAATATGAAAGAACAGCTTGTAAAATTTGAAGAAAAACTTGAACACATACCTAGATTACTATCTTTTTGTTCACAGGAACTCCCGGCTAAAACAAAGGAAATTTCAAACGGACATGGAGAGATGGTTGAACAAGGATATGAACTCTCTCATCTTCAGATTGAAAAAGAAGTGAACCGACTAAACAAGCAAGCGGAAACGTATATTGAGTATTTACATAAAGCTGAGATTGATGAAGTGCTAGAAGGTGAGACGGAATTAAGGGAAAGTGTTGAGCTTCTCTATGATGTCCTTGAAAAGGAAGTACATGCTAGACAATATGTGGCTAGTCACAAAAATGAAACGGAAGAACGGCTCAATCTGTTAATTACGGAAGGAAAGAGAATCGAAAAAGAAACCAACTTTGTGAAACAGTCTTATCATATCCATGAGTCAGAACTTGAAGCATTTAAGCAAATGGATAAAAAATTGGTTACGTTAGAGACAAAGTTGAAAAATCTTGTTGAGAAAGTAGCTGAACATAAGCTAGCTTATTCAATCCTCAAAGATGAGTTGACAAAGATTTCAGAGGAACTAGATATAATTAGACAGGAGCAAAGTGCTTTTGCTGAAAAGCTTCACATGTTGCGTAAGGATGAATTAGAAGCAAGAGAGCAGCTACAAGAACTAAGACAAAAGAGTACAGAGGTTAGAAGGCTTGTATCTAAAAGTAATCTTCCAGGACTACCTGAAGAGTATAAATTCTTATTAGAAGATGCCCACCATTCTTTGGAAGAAGTGTATCAAAGCCTAGGGGAAAAACCTCTGAATATTGCAGTCGTTCAATCCGCACTAGAAAACGCCGAGGCATTTATGTCAAAGCTTCATGAGCAAACAATTGAAATGATTGAAAATGTACAATTTGCTGAATTTGTAATCCAATATGGAAACCGTTATAAGCGTGCAAATTCACACACTAAACAACAATTAGAGAAAGCTGAGTCTGCTTTTAGGAATTACCAATACTCCACTGCTCTTGAGGAAGCTGTAGCCGCAATTGAAGAAGTGGAACCAGGAGCTATTAAAAAGCTTGAAGCTTGGCTAAATGAAGATCAACAAAAAAATTGACCCATGTGGTCAATTTTTTTTGTTTCCCTACCTATTTTTGAGGGATTATGATAATATGTACTGTTGAATTATAGATGTAAGGGGAGAGGGAAATGATTTACTTTGATAATAGTGCAACCACAAAACCTTTTGATGAAGTAGTACAATCCTTTACAACGGTAGCTACCCAATACTTTGGAAATCCATCTTCCCTTCATGGACTAGGTGCGGAAGCGGAAAAACTAATGACGAAAGCAAGAGAGCAAATTGCCCAGTTATTACACGTACAGCCTAAGGAAATCATATTTACCTCGGGCGGAACGGAAAGCAATAACCTTGCTTTAAAAGGTACGGCTTTGGCACTTAAATCCCGTGGAAAGCACATTATTACATCCAGTGTTGAGCATGCATCCGTTAAGCAGGCGTGTTTACAACTTGAAGAACTTGGATTTGAAATTACGTATTTACCTGTTGATTGTACTGGAAAAGTTAACATAGAAGAATTACAAAAGGCGATTAGACCTGAAACCATTCTAGTATCGCTTATTCACGTTCAAAACGAAGTTGGAACTATCCAACCAATTCAAGCGGTTGGGGAAATACTAAAGGACTATCCAAAAATTCATTTCCATGTAGACCATATACAAGGAATAGGGAAAGTTCCCCTATCATTAAACAAAAGTCATGTTGACCTTTGTTCTTTTTCGGCGCATAAATTTAATGGACTAAAGGGAACTGGATTTTTATATGTAAAAGAAGGAACCATTCTTTGGCCGTTGTTATCTGGTGGTAGCCAAGAAGGAACCTTACGGAGTGGTACTGAAAATGTATCAGGTTTTGTTTCAATGGCTAAAGCCTTAAGAATGACGCTTGAAAAAAAGGAAATGGTCCTTCCAAAGATAGAAGAGATGAAACAATTCCTTCAGAAAGAACTTCAAAAGTTTGAACATGTAGTCATCAATACTCCTGAAGATTCTGCACCGCATATTTTAAATATAGCTTTTGAAGGGATTAAAGGCGAAGTTCTTGTTCATGCACTAGAGGAACATGGTGTTTACGTATCTACTACAAGTGCTTGTTCTTCGAAAAAGAAAGCACATAGTGATACATTAGAAGCAATGGGAGTTCCGGAACAAATAGCAAAAGGAGCACTGAGAATCTCTCTATCATGGCATAATACAATGGAAGAATGTCGCGTATTTTTAAAAGCATTAGAATCATGTGTAAACATGTTAAACAAAACAATGAGGAGATCAACATGAACTACGATAGAATCTTAATCCGTTATGGTGAACTTTCTACTAAGGGTAGAAATAGAAATACATTTATTAGCCTACTAAAAAACAATTTGCGATGGGCTTTAAAAGATTTATCGAAAGTAAAAATTGAGTCCAATCGAGACCGAGCGTATGTGCTACTGAATGGCGAAGATGTTCAGACAGTAATGAAACGTTTAAAGGGTATTTTCGGGATTCAATCATATAGCCCGGTTATTAAAGTAGAAAAGACACCTGAGGCCATTCAAGAAGGAGTTTATGAACTACTTCGTACACAATCTAGCCCGAACGAAACCTTTAAAATTACAACCAAAAGGGCAGATAAAACGTTCCCATTAGATACAAATGGTGTAAATCAATTATTAGGGGGACACATACTAAAAAGTGAGCTTGGCTTAAAAGTAAATGTTCATAACCCTGACTTCAATGTCCTAGTTGAGATTCGAAAGGAAGCTGTGTATATTTCAGTTGAAATTATCCAAGGTGCTGGCGGTCTCCCAGTAGGTTCGAGTGGAAGAGCTATGCTAATGCTTTCAGGTGGTATTGATAGTCCAGTGGCTGCCTATTTAGCGATGAAACGTGGAGTAGAAGTAGAGGCCGTTCACTTTTATAGTCCACCTTACACCAGTGAAAGAGCTAAACAAAAAGTATTAGATTTAGTAAAAGTTTTAAGCTCTGTGTCTGGTAAGATCAAGCTTCACATCGTTCCTTTTACAAAGATACAAGAAAAAATCCAAGAACAGGTTCCAAGTAATTATTCCATGACCTCAACTAGAAGATTTATGTTAAAAATTACAGATCGAATTCGAGAGAAGAATAATGGTCTTGCGATTATTACCGGGGAAAGCTTAGGACAAGTAGCTAGTCAAACATTAGAAAGCATGTATGCTATAAACGATGTAACCTCGACACCTGTTCTTAGGCCACTGCTGGCTATGGATAAAACAGAAATTATGGGGATAGCGGATGATATTGGTACAATAGATATTTCAAATAGACCTTACGAAGATTGTTGTACCATTTTCACTCCGAGTATGCCTAAAACAAAACCTAAGAAAGAAAAGGTTGAAAAATATGAGAGCTTCGTCGATTTTACAGAAGTAATGGATGAAGCTGTAAACAATATCGAAACGATTACCATTACACCAGAAGAAAAGAAAGAAGAGAAGGAAGCCGACCTATTTTAAGATTCAGGCTGGTTTGGGCTTCTTAATTAGGACATCCCCAAAATAGGGATTTCCAATTGCCATATTTGGTTTAAACAACACCCAAATAAGTTGTAATTCTGAGAACAATTACCAAGATTGAATTCTGAATGAATCTCCTTGTTTTGTAGCAATATATACTCACAAGGAGGTGAACAAACATGGCAAACAACAATAGCTCAAACCAACTTCTTGTTCCTGGTGTACAACAAGCTCTTGATCAAATGAAGTATGAAATTGCTCAAGAATTTGGAGTTCAACTTGGTGCTGATGCAACTTCACGCGCTAACGGTTCTGTTGGTGGTGAAATCACTAAGCGTCTAGTATCTATGGCTGAAAGCCAACTAGGCGGAGGATCATTCTAAGAAATTAACCTAAAAGAATAAAATGGCTACGAGAACGGGCATCATGCCCGTTCTTTTATTTTTGTTGTAGGAAAGAAATCGAATCTTTGCAAAATTCCTCTTAACCTGTAAAATAAGGAAAAGCGGCAGCTTCTGGCTGCACGCTTTTTTGATGAACGATAATATACGTTAGGAGAATGTACGATGGGAACACTTTGGTTTGGTGGCTCCATATATACAATGGTTTCAGAAGGTGAAACGGTTGAAGCCGTCTATACAAGTAACGGGAAAGTGATTGAAACGGGAAGGTTATCTGACCTCCGAAGTCGATATATTACAGAAATCACACATGAATATGATCTTTGTGGAGGGATGATGATCCCAGGGCTAGTAGATAGTCATATGCATCTAATTGGACATGGGGAGTCTCTTTTACGATTGGACTTAACAACGACTCGTTCCAGGGAGGAATTACTAGAAGCCATTCAACAGCGTGCAGAATCCTCTTTAGAAGGACAATGGATAATTGGTGAAGGCTGGGATGAAAATAATTGGTTAAAAGCTGATATCCCTACTTCTGCTGAACTAAGTGCGGTTTCACCAAATAATCCTGTCATGCTAAAAAGAACTTGTCGACATGCTATTTTAGTTAATGAAGAAGCTTTACGTCTAGCAGGTATTGATAATAACACTCCTTCTCCACAAGGTGGTGTAATTGAGAAGGATATGAATGGTACCGTCACAGGGTATTTAAAGGACCAAGCCCAAGAAATAGTATATGGGATTCTTCCAAAAGTAGATGACCTGTACCTAGAAAATGCACTTCAAACTGGAATAAAAAGCGCATGGAAACTGGGGCTCACCGGAGCACATACAGAGGATTTGAGTTACTATGGGGACTTTAAAACGACATATGCTACCTTTGAAAAAGTTATTAACCAATATAACATGCCATTTAGAGCACATTTGTTAGTTCACCATACTGTCATAGATGAGTGGAAGGAAGCAGGGCATGACAAGCCTAAAGATAACCCCTTCATTCAATTTGGTGCCATGAAAATATTTGCTGATGGGGCTTTGGGAGGAAGAACCGCATTATTAAGTCATCCATATGCTGATGACCCTTCTACAAATGGGGTAGCGATTCATTCCAAAGATGAGCTTCATGCATTAGTGCAAAAAGCTAGATCATTCAATCTTCCTATTGCTGTTCATACCATCGGGGATTTAGCTTTTGAGCAAGTTTTGGAAGCAATTGAAAAATATCCGACTCCAGATGGTACGAGAGATCGATTCATCCATGCACAAATTTTACGTAAGGAACTTGTGGAAAGATGTAAAGATTTATCCGTTATCTTTGATATACAACCAAGATTTGTTGCATCTGACTTCCCGTGGGTATTAGAGAGGGTAGGAACTGAGCATTATGACTATCTCTATGCTTGGAAGACATTATTAAGAGATGGGATTGCATTAGCAGGAGGATCCGATGCTCCGATTGAGCCTCTAAGTCCATTATTAGGAATTCATGCAGCTGTAACCAGAACAAAACCAGGAGATCCTACTCATCAAGTTTTTATTCCCGAGGAATGTTTATCTATGTATGAGGCGGTATCTCTATTTACTAAAGGGTCTGCTTACGCAGAAAACAGTGAAAGTACGTTCGGTATGATTGAAAAGGGAATGAGAGCTGATTTTACTGTGCTTCATAAAGACTTGTTTAAAGCTTCACATGATGAAATATTAGATACGAAAGTAGTTATGACAGTAATTGATGAAAAGCCAGTTTTCCTTAATGAAGAAACTCCTATAATTTGTAATTCTTTGTAAAATCTTTTTGATACACAAATGTGGTCACCTGTACTATAATTATTTCGACTATAGAAATAATAAGGGGGGACCATGATGAATCAAGAAGTAGATAGAATCGGTATGATTTACACCGCTCTATCCTATATCTTTTGGGGATTTCTCCCGATTTATTGGAAATGGCTAGACCATGTGGGGGCTTATGAAATTTTGGCTCATCGAATCATCTGGTCCTTTGTTTTTATGCTTGGGCTGCTGTCTCTGACTAAGGGCTTTCATAAGATAAAAGCAACAATGACTTATCTTGTAGAAAAAAAGAGTAGACTAATCGCACTTATTTCAGCATCATTTTTAATTACAATTAATTGGTTGTTGTATATATACGCGGTTAACACAGAACATATTGTTCAAACTAGCTTGGGTTATTATATTAACCCTCTTGTTAGTGTTTTGCTAGGGATTGTTTTCTTAAAAGAGACACTTTCAAAGTTAGAAATTGTGTCTTTAATGCTAGCGATGATTGGCGTATTAGTAATGACTATTTCCTACGGTCATATCCCATGGCTCTCACTAGGTTTAGCTTTTAGCTTTGGGATCTATGGTTTGTTAAAAAAAGTGGTAAAAGTTGAATCCTCTGTTGGACTTACTTTAGAAACACTAATCACATTGCCGATTGCATTAGTTTTTGTCTTTTGGCTATCTGGACAAGAAATGTCATCGTTTATGCAGGTTAACCCTCAAACCACTATTTTATTTATTGGTTCCGGGGTTGTGACAGCTGTTCCTTTACTATGTTTCGCAATGGGAACACAGAGAATTCCGCTATACTTGGTTGGATTCCTTCAGTATATCGCACCTAGTTTAATGCTTATTTTAGGAGTATTCCTGTATGGTGAGCCTTTCACGTCGATTGAACAGGTGGCATTTACTTTTATATGGGGTGCACTAGCTCTATTGACGTTTTCTAAGATGAAAAAGCCAAAGTTTAAAAACAAATTTAAAGCGAAGAAACAAGAAGTGCAGGTATAAGTGACAGCCCTTTTGTCACACGGAAACCTACATTTTTTTAAAAAATGGAACCCCTGTCCGGCTAGTTGAATGAGCAGACAGGGGTCCAGTATTTTCTAAAAAAGGCTTGTTTTCAAGGTTATATGGACAGTGACTCCGCTATAAAAACGACCGCTTTACTTTCTCCCAAAAAGAGTTATCTTTTAACTTCACTGTTTTTATCTTTTTCCCACTAAGCTCTATATCAACCTTCTCGACGTGTTGAATACTTAATGCCTCATTATCCATCCCCATTGTTGGATAGTCATTTCCATCCTGGACAACTCGTAGTGTTAGCTTTCTATTCTCACTTAAGATAAAAGAAGAACCGAGTGTTCGATACCGATTATTGTTTAGTGAGGCAAGTTCACTCACTTGCATACAAGGAAGCATCGGATCAACAACTGCACCGTTCAAAGACTTATTGTAGGCTGTACTTCCAGTTGGAGTAGCCACCACCATCCCGTCCCCACGGAATGTTTCAAAATGAAGTTCATCGATATAGACATCCAGAGCAAATGTTTTAATAATAGCAGATCGAATACTAAATTCATTCAAACAATAGAATTTTGTTTCATCATCTACGGTTGCTTGAATAGTAGGGTATCTACGAACTTCAATTTGTTCATTTGATATAGCTTCTATCATTTTTCCTTCATCATCTGCATGGAAATCACAATACATACTTAAAGTTCCAGTTGTGGAGATACCTGCATATAAACAGTCTTCACGAAAACCTGTTTTGCGAACAGCCTGTAAAAAAGAAGCGTCACCACCAACACTGACAATAATGTTGGCCAGTGTATAGTCTGGTACAACATGAAATCCATATTTACTAGCCAATTCATTTAAAGACTGAACAACTCTTACAGATGTGTCGTCTGGATGGTGATGAAAATACATGTTTCGTCTGTCATTAGTCATCAGCTTCCCTCCTCCTGAGTAGTATAGCTCATTTCCCCTTTTTTTAACATTTTGTTAATATATTGGTATTGTTGGTTTGAATTGGACTAGACTTACAGGAGGAAGAAACACACATGATGAATTGGAAAAGATGGTTGGCGATTGGTATTGCAGTGGTGCTTTTCATTGGTTCGTCCATTCTAAATTTTGCTACTTCTGTTTTCTTCGGAGAATCAGGTAGTGCCTTAGAAAGCTGGCTTGATGAAGGAGATAAAGAATTTGAAGAGACCGTAATCGAGGAAGGAAACACGAACCAAAAAATCGTTGTCTTAAAGCTTGAAGGAGTTATTCAAGATACAGGGAGTGCTGGTGGAATTCTGCAAGCCGAAGGGTACAACCACAAAAAATTTATGAAACAATTAGAACAAGTGAAGAATGATAACACCGTTAAAGGAATTATTTTATATGTAAACTCCCCAGGCGGTGGGGTAATGGAAAGTGCTCAAATACACGATAAAATTATCGAGATTCAAGAAGAAACAGGGAAAAAAATCTATGTGTCAATGGGGGCAACAGCCGCTTCAGGAGGATATTATGTTTCCGCCCCAGCAGACAAAATCTTTGCAAGTCCCGATACTTTAACAGGTTCATTAGGTGTCATTATGCAGGCGTGGAACTTTGAAGGATTAGCAGATAAATATGGTGTTGATCTTGTTACGATTAAAAGTGGTCCTTTTAAGGATATTATGAGTCCAGTTAGAGAAGTAACGGAAGAGGAAAGAGATATATTAGAATCGATGGTAGACAATTCCTATAACCAATTTGTAAAAGTGATTGCTGAGGGAAGGAACCTTTCGCAAAGTAGAGTGCGTGAACTTGCTGATGGACGGATTTATGACGGTTGGCAAGCGAAGGATGTTCAACTTATAGATGAATTTGGTTATCTCGAAGACACAATAGATCATTTGAAAAATGACTTGAAAATGAAAAATGCACAAGTTATAGAGTATTCGAGTAGTAATTCCTTAAAAACTTTGTTTGAGATGCGGATGCAAAGTTGGTTCTCTGGTGATCAGGAAATGACTTCGTTAGTTAGATTGATGAGTGAATTTCAAGCGCCAAGGTTAATGTATTTGTACACACATTAGGAAGGGAGGGGTCCCACTATGACTGATATGGAAAAGCAAGAATCATATAATTTTGAAACAAACAATGATCGATTTGAAAACCATTATGCAGGTTTCTGGATACGATTTTGGGCTTATCTTTTAGACCTTTTAATCATAAGCTCTATCTACTCAATTCTCGGTAAACCAATCGTACGTGCCCTCCCTTTTGATGGATGGTCATGGTTAACTACAGCAACAGTGGTATATAGTATAATTTTTTACCTCTATTTTGTATTACTGACAAAACTGATTGGTCATACCATAGGGAAAATGGCTTTTGGCTTAAGGGTAATACGGGGTGATAAAAAAAACTTAACATGGCAGGATGTGATTTTTAGAGAGTGGATTGGCCGATATATCTCTGCAACTCTAATCATCTTGTATGTAGTTATAGCCTTTGTCCCCAAAAAGAGGGGAATCCATGATTTATTTGCAGAAACCTACGTTATTCACGAAGAAACGGTAAAACTGGCTAAACCTAATCTAGTATCTACAAGTTAAAGAAAGAGAGATCTTAAGTGGATCTCTCTTTTTGTTTTGAAATTTTAAAGAAAGTAAAACGCGAGTTATGTTTAAAAATTGTAGGAGAAGACGATACTGATAGGCTGAAAGGTAGTGAGTATGGTGATATGGGTTGGACTTGTAGTTGCTATTTTAGTTCTCTTAATTCTCATTATTTTTATAACAAAACTAACAGTAGAAATTGATTTATATCATGGTCGTGATAATGATCATTTAAAAATAAAGTTTTTTGCTTGGTTTCGTATTATTCGTTTTACGATTGATGTTCCAATGGTTGAGGTCGATAAAGATTCTCCTTCCATTGTATTTAAAGAAGAAATGAAGACAGGTAAAAAGGAAAAATTAAAGAAAGAAAAGAAGAAGAGAATTACACCAAAGGAAATCATCAATAGTTTATTAGATACCAAAGAAATTTTAACTCATATCACTCAGTTTTATAAAATTGTTAGAGATTTTCTAAATAAAGTCAGTATCAAGAAACTTGATTGGAAAACAGCTGTTGGAGTAGGAGATGCTAGTCAAACCGGTGTATTAACAGGAGCAATATGGGCTATAAAGGGTTCTATAATTGGACTAATTAGTGCAAATATGAAGCTAAAAGTAACCCCTAATCTAATGGTTACACCCTTGTTTCAACAAATGGCTTCCAGTATTAGCCTACAATGTATGATTCAGTTTCGTATCGGGCATGCTATTATTGCTGGAATTAAAATGCTTATTTTTTGGCGTGGAGGGAAACCAAATTTTCGCTCTACCCTTTTAGAAAAAACGACAGAAAAATCATTATCTTAGGGAGGCTACCACTGTGTCTGATCATCCAATACAAGGTTTAATGACAACAGCAATGGAAAACTTAAAAGAAATGATCGATGTGAATACGATTATCGGCGACCCTGTGGAGACGCCAGATGGGAGTGTCATTTTAACAGTTTCCAAGGTCGGATTTGGATTTGCTGCTGGAGGTAGTGAATTCGTTCTGGATGGCGGCTCTCAAAATGGAGAATCTTCATCAAACAAGCATCCATTTGGTGGAGGAAGTGGTGGAGGGGTATCCATCACACCAATCGCCTTTTTAATTGTTAGTAACAATGGTGTGAAAATGCTTCATCTGGATGAAAGCACTCATCTATATGAAAAGTTATTAGACTTAGCTCCAAGTGCTGTTGAAAAAATTCAAAATATGTTATCCAAGAACAAAAATGAACAACAAACTCAAAGTCAAGGGAACAATGGTCAAGCACCCCATAACAATGATTTGAATTTTGAACTTAAGCGAGATCAGTTATAGGATCAGAAAAGCTCATTTCTAAGTGGGAATGAGTTTTTTTATTGTAAAGGCGTTACTATGGTGATTTTCGTAGTTGTTTGTTAGATGCTATCTTTTGCAAATCCTACTTTTCGAGGTTATGATAGTAGTAATCATATACATAGGAGGCGTTATCATGGCTTCAATAACGTTTAAAGGGAATCCAGTTACACTTGTAGGTAAAGAAGTACAAGTAGGAGACCAGGCTCCAGAATTTAAGGTACTTGCGAATGATTTATCTGAGGTTTCACTCGAGAACTCAAAGGGAAGTGTCAGACTGATTAGTGTAGTACCTTCTCTAGATACTGGAGTTTGTGATGCTCAGACAAGAAGATTCAATGAAGAAGCAGCAAACCTAGGCGATGTAAAGGTTTTAACCATTAGTATGGACCTTCCATTTGCACAGAAAAGATGGTGTGGAGCAAATGGAATTGAAAATGTACAAACCTTGTCTGACCATCGAGATGCTTCATTCGGTGAAGCTTTTGGAGTGTTAATTAAAGAGCTTCGTCTTCTAGCTCGTGCTATTTTTGTAGTAGATTCGGAAAATAAAGTAACCTATGTAGAATATGTTAGCGAAGCGACCAACCATCCAGATTATGAGGCAGCGATTGAAGCTGTTAAGGCTGCCAAATAAACACACGTGTATGAACAACCTCGTTCTTATGTAACGGGGTTGTTTTATGTCAGGCGTTGGATGTGGAGATGATTCCAATCCAAAAGATTTTAGGAGGAACCAGGAATGCTCGATTCACAAGTGGAAAAACTATTTTCTGTTTTTGACCAATCAACTGTAGCCATTCAGGAAGTAAATGGACTAACTTACTTAGAGGCTTTGGTAGAAACAGGAGATAATTTGTTTCAAGATACGATTTTACAACCCGTGGATGATGTAACAAAAAAAAGATTACAACAACTATATCGTTCCGTTAACCTTCAGCAATTCAGTAAAGAAGAAGTTCGTAAAGCATTTCAATTAGTAGTCCTTAAGGGCATGCGAGACTATGTGCAGCCTCATCACCAAATGACTCCAGATACAATTGGATTACTGATGACTGAATTGATCAAAGAGTTTTTAAAGCGGGAGAAGAAGACAGAGATCACTCTACTTGACCCTGCTATTGGGACGGGTAACTTAGTAACTACGATTCTAAACCATCTGCCATCCTATGAAGTACAAGCATATGGAGTTGAGGTAGATGAGGTACTTTTAAAGTTATCCTATACAGCATCTAACTTGCAGGAGTTGGCTATTGAGTTATATAATCAGGACGCGTTAGAACCACTATTCATTGATCCAGTTGATTTAGTTGTTTGTGATCTCCCAGTTGGTTATTATCCGAGAAAGGAATTTGCAAAGGGGTATGAACTAGATCGTGAAGAAGGACACGCCTTTAGTCATTATCTGTTTATTGAACAGAGTGTTCGTCATACAAAACCAGGAGGGTTGTTATTTTTTGTCATCCCGAATTTTCTATTTGAAGGGGAAGATTCAGCAAAGCTTCATGCTTTTACAAAAGAACATACCCATATCCAAGGGTTAATTCAGTTACCTTTATCGATGTTTAAGAGCGAAAAGAATGCGAAAAGCATCCTTATTCTTCAAAAGAAAAAAGAGGGGTTAGAACCACCGAAAAATGTTTTTATGGCAAACATGCCAAAGTTGTCGAATAAGAATGCTCTTAGAGATATATTTATTCAAATTCAGGAATGGTTTATAGAAGAGAAAAAATCTTGATCAAGAAGCCTCCACCTATGGCTTCTTGCTTTTTTTTGGTAACAAAGTGCAGAAGTATTTATGAAAACTTCGGTCACACTATAAGAAGGAATAGGAAAAAGGAGCGGTACGTATGTCAAAAGTTATTGCCATTAATGCCGGAAGTTCTTCCTTAAAGTTCCAGCTTTTCAATATGCCAGAAGAAGAAGTTGTAACAAAAGGCCTTATTGAAAGAATTGGACTAAAGGATTCCATTTTTACAATTTCGGTAGAAGATAAAAAAATTAAGCAGGTTTTAGATATTGAAGATCATGCACAAGCAGTGAAACTACTTCTTGAACAATTAACCACTCAAGGAATCATTAAAAGTTTAAATGAGATTGAAGGTATTGGACATCGAGTTGTTCATGGTGGAGAAGTATTCTCTGATTCAGTTGTCATTACGGACGAAGTCATTAACCAAATTGAAGAGCTATCAGAGCTTGCACCTCTTCATAACCCAGCCAATATAACGGGAATAAAGGCGTTTAAAGAGGTGCTGCCAAAGGCACCTGCTATTGCCGTTTTTGATACAGCCTTTCATCAAACGATGCCTGAAAGCTCCTATCTATATAGCTTACCCTACGAATATTATGAGAAGTACGGTATTCGTAAGTATGGCTTTCATGGAACCTCACACAAATATGTTTCAGAAAGAGCAGCTGAGTTATTAGGCCGTCCCATTGAACATTTACGCTTAATTTCTTGTCATTTAGGAAATGGTGCTAGTATTGCTGCGATTGAAGGTGGAAAATCGATTGACACTTCCATGGGCTTTACCCCACTAGCCGGTGTAGCAATGGGAACGCGGTCGGGTAATATTGACCCTGCACTCATACCGTTCATTATGGAAAAAACAAATCAAACGGCTGATGAAGTGATAAATGTACTCAACAAGAAGAGTGGAATACTTGGTGTATCAGGATTTTCAAGTGATCTTCGAGACATTGAAGAAGCAACAGCTCAAGGAAATGAACGAGCAGAGTTGGCTTTAGAAGTATTCGCTAACCGAATTCATAAATATATTGGTTCTTATGCCGCAAGAATGTATGGAGTAGATGCAATTATTTTCACAGCTGGAATCGGAGAGAATAGTGACGTTATACGGGAAAGAGTTCTGAAAGGACTTGAGTTTATGGGTGTATACTGGGATCCTGCTTTAAATAAAGTTCGAGGAAAGGAAGCTTTCATTAGCTATCCTCATTCCCCTGTAAAAGTGTTAATTATTCCTACAAATGAAGAAGTCATGATTGCAAGGGATGTTCAACGTTTAACCACCTAAAGCTCCCCGGATTTTTGGCAAATTCTACAACTGGTTATGGTATAATTTTGTCAAAGACCCGAGTGGAGGGATCGTATGAAACACACTCATTCTATATTGGATGCACAGAACGAACTTGTTAATTGGGAACAGAAGCTGTTGAGTTATGAAGGAAATGATTTTGAAAAAACCTACGAACGATGGCTTCACGGTGCTTTTGATTCTTTACCTGAACAATGGAAAGATCATGTAACTAGTTCAATTGACCAATGGATATTTCATATTTATGCGATATTCCATGAATCTTCTTTCCAGCAAGATGCAAAGGAAAGAATACTTTCAAGTGCAAGAGCATTTGACGATCAAATCCAAACCTTTGAGGACATAAAGCAATTATCACTACCAAAGCTTAAGTATATTGCAGAACAAGAAACATCAAGGCATGGTTTATATTCTATTATTCAAGGTGGGTTAATAGGTACAGGTAGGTCCATCTTTTCAACCATGAGTATTCCAGCAACTCTCATTACAAATATTCGGGTTGTTCAACTCCTTTCATATGTGTATGGGAATGATTTATCGTCTCCTTATGAACTCATGACTTCGCTAAAGGTGTTTCACGCTGCGACTTTACCTAAGCGATACCAAGGTCAAGCATGGGAAAAACTAAAAGATGAACTGCATCTTCAAAATGGTACTAGGTATTTTTATAATGGAGATGAAAAAGTTATCACAAAAGAATGGCTGGAATTAGGAATTCAAGAGTTAGTTAAAATCCTTGCAGTTCAATTATTTCAACCTAAAAAAGAAGGGAAAGTTCCCTTTTTAAGCATGGTTTTAGGTATTAGTTTTCAATATAAAATGTCTAAGAAAATCTCTGAATTTGCACATAAATACTATCTATACCGTTACTTATTGGAACAAGAGAATAAATAGAATGACTAATAAAAAAACACTTAAATCATCTAAAAAGGCGATTTAAGTGTTTTTTGTTTTTGCATTAGTAACAGCTCCTTCTGTTCTATACCAAATCCATAAATCGTTAATTATTGAAGCAAGCTCAGAGATTTCCTCATTTAAAAGACAAGATTTCATAAAATCATCTTCTTCAGAAAGTTGGTTCTGTTTCTCATCTATACAAACCTCTAGACTCTTAATCCGGTCAGGAATCTTCCCTTTTGTTTGTTCCCAATGCATAATAATGTCCTCTTGAATATGAGGGGCATACTGATGCCAATTTTTATCTAGGTGGGGAATGTCTATGCCTAATCTTTTATCGAACTTAAAATATTTTTTCAAAACGTTCCCTCCTGTTTGTCACTATTTTCTATTCATCTTTCAATTTGAAGCAGACACACTAAGAATAACTTGCAAGTTGAAAGGAGAATAAATATGAAAGAGCGAGACCCTAAAGAAAAATTTTATTATGAAGAAGAAGAATCAAATGAAATCAGCCAACAAATCATGGGTGCCTATGCGTCCGGAGTGATTGATAACCCTAAAGCACAAGCAAATATGTACGGGGATCAACCACATGATGAAGCTGAAGATTTTGAGTATTAAATAGGAGGGGGGCTCCCGCTCCTCTTCTTTATGTACAACACTATTACTATGATAACGTGAAAATAATCATTAAAAATAGTGTAAAATTGAAATAATTTTTCAACTTCATAAGAATAGTATTTTCCTTTTGAGTGTAAAGTGGTATGATTGAGGCGCAATTATTGTAGAATATTGCCAACATTGGTAAGGAGGGTTTTTAAATGCTTATTGGTGTACCAAAAGAAGTAAAAAATAACGAAAATCGTGTTGCACTTACACCTGCTGGAGTGCTTAACTTAGTAGCAAATAATCATGAGGTATTGATTGAAACCAATGCAGGAACTGGTTCAGGTTTCACTGATGAAGAGTACGCAAAAGCTGGTGCAAAAATTGTGTTAACTGCTGAAGAAGCTTGGTCAGCAGAAATGGTTATGAAAGTAAAAGAACCACTTAAAGAAGAGTATGGTTACTTTAGAGAAGGTCTAATCTTATTTACATATTTACATTTAGCGGCTGAGCCAGAATTAACAGAAGCTCTTGTGAAAAATAAAGTTGTTGGAATTGCATATGAAACAGTGCAACTTCCTAACCGATCCTTACCATTATTAACACCTATGAGTGAGGTAGCGGGAAGAATGGCCACTCAAATTGGCGCACAATTCTTAGAGAAGGTTCATGGTGGAAGAGGTATCTTATTATCCGGTGTTCCTGGTGTTTCTCGTGGTAAAGTTGCTATCATTGGTGGTGGTATAGCTGGGATTAACGCTGCCAAAATGGCAGTAGGACTAGGTGCTCAAGTAACCATTCTTGATATTAACCCAGACCGTTTAAGAGAATTAGATGATATTTTTGGAAACGATATCACGACTTTAATGTCAAATCCACTAAATATTGCTGAATCAGTTAGAGAGGCAGATCTAGTAATTGGTGCAGTACTAATTCCTGGTGCAAAAGCTCCGAAGTTAGTAACAGAAGATATGGTTAAGTCTATGAAAGAAGGTAGTGTCGTGGTAGACATTGCCATTGACCAAGGTGGTATCTTCGAAACGACTGATCGTATTACAACGCACGATGATCCAACTTACGTGAAGCACGGAGTTGTTCACTACGCAGTTGCCAACATGCCTGGTGCAGTTCCTAGAACATCTACGATTGCTTTAACAAATGTTACAGTTCCTTATGCAATCCAAATCGCGAACAAAGGATATGCACAAGCTTGTAGAGACCTAGAGCCTTTGTTCAAGGGAATTAACACATTAAATGGTTACGTGACATACCAAGCTGTAGCAGAATCACTTGGTTTAGAGTACAAAAACGCTGTGGATATGTTATAAAAAAAGAAAAGGGTGGAGCTACGAGCTCTACCCTTTTATTATTTGAAGTTCTTTTGGAAACTTGGTTAAGATGAGTGGCTCATTTTCCGTAACCACGATGTCATCTTCAATTCTAACCCCGGCCACATTAGGTACATAGATCCCTGGTTCTACTGTAAAACACATTCCTTTTTCAAGTGGTAAGGAATTCGTTTCGGTTAGGGATGGATATTCGTGTACACTCAGACCTAATCCGTGTCCAAGTCTATGAGGGAAATAGTCTCCATACCCAGCTTCACGGATATGGTTACGGGCAATTGAATCAATCTCTGCGCATGTCCTACCAATTCGAGATGCCTCTACTGCTTTCATCTCTGCAGTTTTAACGGTTTCATATATGCGGGCTTGTTCAACATTTATATCTCCAAATGCTACTGTTCTTGTAATATCTGAACAATATCCGTTATATACAACCCCTAAATCAAAAAGAACTAAGTCCCCTTTTTTCACTTTGGTAGCACCAGGAGTACCATGTGGGGATGCTGCGTTAGCTCCCGTTAAGACCATAGTAGAAAAAGACATTTCGCGGACTCCTTTTTTCTTGAGCTCATACTCAATTTGACCGATGACCTCCATTTCAGAGATTCCTTCACGTAGTGTGTTCACCCCAACTTCAACCGCGAAGTCAGCTAGTTCACATGCCTTTTGAATAATGGCAATCTCATCTGAATCCTTTACCATACGCAGTTTTTGGAGTTTATCTTCTAGAGACTTCCAAACCGCATTTGGGAATTTTTTCAGGAGACTTTCAAATCTAGCAACATGAAGATGTTCTTTTTCAAGAGCTACGGTTTTGACCAATCCAACGCGTTTTTCGATTTCATTTGTAAGCAATTCCATTGAATCTTGTGTATCCAAGTAACCAATAATTTCGACATTATTGGTTGCTTTCTTCGCATCTTCTACTTCCATGGAAGGGCAAATCAAAAATGGAGTTTGTCCTTTGATGGCTATGTATGCTACAAGTCTTTCATGAGGTTCACTATAAAAGTTTGATAAATAGAAAACATTATACTTTGATGTAACGATGGACACATCTATATTTTCTTCGCCCATCCAATTTTGTAAGGATTCTAATTTTGCATTCATCATCATTACCTCCTTTTACCCAAGAGTATCAATTGTTGAATCGAAAGTAAATAAAGCCGTTTAAAAGATTAGGGGTAGGGAAAATTGGATGGAAGGAGGAATTTCTTCTCTTCATGGTGAAAGACATTACATAGGCAAAAATGAAAGGAGACGTGAAAAATGAAGATTTCCTATCACGGACATTCAGTAGTTAAAATTGTTTCAGAAGGTAAAATAATTCTAATCGATCCCTTCATTAATGGAAATGGGTTAACTGACCTAAAAGTGGAGCAAGAGGCTCCAGATGTCATTTTACTTACCCATGGACATGGAGATCATATTGGGGATACAGTGGAGTTAGCTAAAAAGAAAAATGCGCTGGTTGTCGCCAATGACGAGCTTGCTACCTATTTAGATTGGCAAGGTGTGAATACTCACCATATGCATATTGGTGGTTCATATCAATTTGATTTTGGTAAAGTTAAACTCACACCAGCCTTCCATGGTACAGGTTTAGCAACGGATGATAAACAAATCATTTATTTAGGTATGCCAGCTGGATTACTCGTAACGATAAATGGTAAGACCATCTATCATGCAGGTGACACAGCTCTATTTTCAGATATGAAGCTAATTGGAGATCGTCATCCAATTGATGTTGCTTTTTTACCAATTGGTGATAACTTCACAATGGGCCCAGAAGATGCAGCATATGCAGCGGAACTTTTGAATGCCAAGAAGGTAGTACCGATTCACTATAATACTTTCCCACCGATTAAGCAGGATCCTGAGAGCTTTATTAAAATGCTAAAGTCCGATAATGGAGTTATTATGAATCCTGGAGATTCTATAGAATTATAACAGTCTCTTCTACTTCCTAACTTGTCCGCATACAGTATAGTAGACAAGATTAGGAGGGTTATGAAATGAAGAACCGCTATTTATTACAGCTCCTTTTATGTGGAGTGATGTTGTATTATGGTTTACCAAGATTTGATATATACGCTGGTGGTGCAGAAGGAGTCTTTGCTATTTCGTGGTTAGCCTTTGCTTTGTTCGTAATAGCCGGTAGCCTACTGGGACTTTTATATACTCCTAAAAAGGCAACTAACAAGGCATCTAAAGCACCAGTAAGAAAGACAAAAAGAAAATCAGCACGTTCGTATTCTTAACTCTTTGCCATGGAGCAAAGAGTTTTTTCTATATTTTGAGATATGCAAATTGAATGAAGGGTTACTAAAATCTATAATGAGGTATAAGCGCTTTTCGGAGTAGGTGAACCTTATTGTTAACAAAACATGAACAAATACTTCAATATATTGAAGAATTACCGGTCGGGGATAAAATATCCGTTCGAAAAATTGCAAAGGATTTAAAAGTGAGCGAGGGAACAGCTTATCGTGCCATTAAAGAGGCAGAGAACCAGGGGATTGTTAGTACGATTGAGCGAGTGGGTACCATTCGTATTGAGAAAAAGAAAAAAGAGAATATTGAGAGGCTAACCTTTGCTGAAGTTGTAAACATTGTCGACGGGCAGGTTTTAGGTGGCCGTGCTGGACTACATAAAACATTAACAAAGTTTGTCATTGGGGCGATGAAGCTAGAAGCAATGATGCGCTATACAGGTGCTGGAAACCTTTTAATAGTTGGAAACCGTATTAAGGCACATGAGTTGGCTCTTAAAGCGGGAGCAGCTGTCCTGATTACTGGAGGTTTTGATTCAGACGATCAGGTTAAAAGATTAGCTGATGAGCTAGAACTTCCTATTATCTCCACTAGTTACGACACGTTTACGGTGGCTTCCATGATTAACCGGGCTATCTATGATCAGTTAATAAAAAAAGAAATTTTAACAGTAGAAGATATACTAACTCCTTTGGATGAAACGTATTATCTTCACGCAGAAGATAATGTTTCTGAGTGGCATGCCAATAACCAAACGTCCCTTCACAGTCGTTTTCCTGTAATCGATGACCAGCGGAAGGTCATTGGGGTTGTTACGGCGAAGGATGTAATAGGAGTAAGCCCAACCAGTACAATAGAAAAGATAATGACGAAGCAGCCTATGACTGCCCATCTGAAAACAAGTGTTGCTTCTGTAGCCCATACGATGATTTGGGAAGGAATTGAGATGCTTCCTGTCGTAAATGATTATCATAAGCTTCAAGGAATTATTAGCCGTCAAGATGTCTTAAAAGCTTTACAGGTTATTCAGCGACAGCCACAAGTAGGAGATACAATTGAAGACTTAATTGGTAGTCGGTTCGATGTTGTAAAAGATCAAGAAGTTTTTCAGTTTGAAGTGACTCCTCAAATGACAAATCAGTTAGGAACGGTTTCATATGGAGTGTTTACCTCGATTGTAACAGAAGGGGCAAATCGGGTATTACGAAACTATAAAAAGGGTGATCTAGTAGTAGAGAATATGACTCTTTACTTTTTAAAGCCCGTTCAAATTGATAGTATTTTAACCATCTATCCTAGGGTATTAGAGGTGGGGAGGAAATTTGGTAAAGTGGATATTGAAGTGTTTAATGAAGGGGTTTTAGTAGGTAAGGCTATGTTAATGTGTCAGTTGATTGATCGATAAAAAGAAGCTCCATTATAGGAGCTTCAGCCGTAGCCATTATTTGTACTGTTCTGCTTCTTTTAATACATATGGCAGGTAATGCTTATACATTTTATAACCACCTACCATTGATAAAATACCAACGATGGCAAAGATGGCTGCGATCATGTAGGTAATGGTTTCAATCTCTGGATAGATAAAGAGCTGGTTGATTCCAAAAAAGAATACAAATGTACCAAGGGCCATGCTACTTTTACCGGAAATCCACTTTTTTTCTATAGGACGCTTACTTCGTACTTGTTTTACTTTGAAGTAAATGTAGAAAGTAAGTGATAGAACTATGAGAATAACAAATACGGGCATTTTTTTAACCTCCTGATTCTTCTGCACTATCATTTTACCTATATAGGAAAAGGGTTTGCAACGAATTCAAGGAAAAGCTTTAAAAATATATGAACAAGTTGTGAAAAGAAGGGGGAAAAGAATTGATTCAGCAAATCGTAGAAGCAATTGAAGAGTTTGAAACGATTATTATTCATCGTCATGTACGTCCAGATCCGGATGCCTATGGCTCCCAAGGGGGATTAGCTGAAATTATTAAGGCTACTTATCCTAATAAAAATGTGTGGACCGTTGGGGAAGAGGAAGAGTCCCTCCATTTTTTAAGAAGAATGGATGTAATTGAAGATAAAAGCTATGAAGATGCTCTGGTCATTGTTTGTGATACAGCCAATCAAGAAAGAGTTAGTGATCAAAGGTACAACAAGGGTTCAATGTTAATAAAAATCGATCATCATCCAAATGAAGACCCATATGGAGATATCATGTGGGTAGATACTAGTGCAAGCTCCGTTAGTGAAATGATTTATGAGTTTTATGTTACGGGTAAAGAAAAAGGATTGAAAATGACAAACGAGGCAGCCAGGCTATTATATGCTGGGATTGTAGGGGATACGGGGAGATTTCTCTATCCTAGTACAACTGAGAAAACATTTGCCTATGCTAGTGAGCTGACAAACTATTCTTTCTCTAGAACCGATCTATATAACCAGCTTTATGAGACACCGCTACAAGTGGTAAAGCTGCAGGGTTATATTTTTCAAGAATTTGAGCTTCTGGAAAATGGAGCAGCTGCCATTTATATAACGAAAGATAATCTACAGAAGTTTAACTTATCACCGGCAGAGGCCTCTAGCCTTGTTAGTAGTTTGGGGAATATTGCTGGTATTGTTGCTTGGGTATTCTTTATAGAGGAAGACGACCAAATTCGAGTCCGTTTCCGTTCAAAGGGTCCAGTTATAAACAGTATTGCCAAAAAATATAACGGTGGAGGGCATCCTCTAGCTGCTGGTGCATCCATTTACAGCTGGGATGTAGCAAAAGAAGTGCTGAATGACTTGCAAGAGGCTTGTTATTCATTTATACAAAAATGAATTAACTGACATTTTCATGAAAATAGAAGAACCTGAGTCCGACTATACGAAGGAAGTGGACAGGTGATTCGCTATTTTCCCAAAAAAGCGTGTATTCATGAGTTTCGAGGACAGAGGTTCCGCTAATTGGCAAATTACAGCGAAAAAGACACTAAAATAAGTCAATTAGCGGAATGAGAGTCCGTTTGCCCTTCAAAAACCGGACTTTTCATAAAAATAACGGAATCAGTGTCCGGGTAAGAGAAGAAGTGAACAAGATTTATCATGCGAGATCAATTGAAACTTCAATATAAACCTTTGTTGATAATTCCCAAAACTCCACAGTAAGCCGATACCTTTTACTATCTACAGTTAATATCTTTTCTTCTATAGCCTTTTTTATGATACCTTTACTTTCTGAAACGCTTTCTAATTTCTTTGCTTTTATTACGGATAATAGGTCACTGACTTCCTTCTCTATGTTAGCTTTTTGTAAACTTGAAAGCTTGATTTTTTTATTGTCTAGTAACTTTACTTGAATTTCTTGAATAGTGAGTTCGTTCTCTAATTCTTCGTTTATTTTTTTAAACTCTCCTTGCCAGTATTCCTTTTCCTTATTAAGCTCTGAAATCTCAC
This sequence comes from Bacillus carboniphilus, assembly GCF_039522365.1. Classification (GTDB taxonomy): domain Bacteria; phylum Bacillota; class Bacilli; order Bacillales; family JC228; genus Bacillus_BF; species Bacillus_BF carboniphilus. The sequence goes on from NZ_BAAADJ010000023.1 coordinate 99,276, forward strand.
TCATCTGTTTATTGATAAGTGTTGATTGCTTTTCCTGCATGACCCCAAACATATATATAAATATAAACCAGCTTATAATCCCGCCAATTGCCATTCCACTTAAAAATCTTTGCCAATTAGGTTGTCGGTATAGTGGAGGAATTCTCATGTTTTAATCTCCTTGTGTGAACCAGCTAATAAGTGAATACCCTACTTGTGCACCCCAAAGTGCAGATAGAATTAACAAAAACTGCTTAAATAAAACCTTTGTATCCCCATCCATAAAGCCTTTTTCTAAACTATAGAGAGTATCAAACGTACCACCAATTGCAGCGATAATAGCCCATATTCTTAGATTACGTGAGAGCTCTAGAATTTCGTTAAGCGCAGGTTTATTCGTAATAAATGCCGCAAATCCCCCAAGCATAGAGCCACCAACGAGAACACCAAATGCGATAAAAAATGCTTTGAAAAATGAAAAAAAGAAGGCTTCCTGCAGCATTAAACCACTCCCAGTATAGTTAAACTACTTATTTATACATGTTATGGGGCAAGCCTTCTATTTATGATTTTTCTTGTAATACAAACATATGTTTTCAATTAGGTGATAGGAGGTCTATAATGATGATAGGAGAACGGATTATCAAAAGGAGTGGAAACATGTCTTACGTCCATCTCTATGTACAAAGTGCTTATAGTTTACTTCAAAGTTCATTATCAATAGAAACAATAGTAAGTGAAGCGAAAAACAAAGGGTTTTCATCCATCGCTTTGACCGATTACCAGGTCTTGTATGGTGCAATCCCGTTCTATAAGGAATGTAAAAAACAAGGGATTAAACCGATTATAGGACTGACGATTGATGTAGAGGGGGATCATCTCCACCCAACCAATCGAATGGTTTTACTTGCTAAAAGTTATACAGGGTATCAATCACTCGTAAAAATATCAAGTGCTATACAAACACAGGAAAAAACAAGTTTACCTTTAAAATGGCTTAAAGCTTACAACCAAGATTTAATTGGAATTTTGGCTGAGATTCCTATGCATACAAAGAACAATCAAGAAGCTGCAGACAACTCTTTGCTCTCGCTTTTTAGCCAGTGTTTTCAACCTAATTCCTTCTATCTTGGAATCCAAAAAGATGTACTTCAAAAACTGGAGCATGTCGTTGAGGACTGTATGAATCACTATAAATGTGTTGCCCTCCAACCGGTTCGTTATAGTAATCCAGAAGATGCTTTTGTTTATCGTTGTTTAACAGCGATTCGGGATGGAGTTAAACTTGCCGACCAAGGGGAGGATTTGAATTGGACGAAAGGGTTTGACCTCAAACCACTTCAAGAAGTCGTGGAATCCTATCAAGAGTATCCAGACCTGTTAGAAAATGTAGTACATGTTGCAAATCAATGTAACATAGAGTTACAAAGTCAGGATGTTCAATTACCTAAATATCCGGTTCCTAATGGTCAAACTTCAGATAGCTACCTGGAGACATTGTGTAAACAAGGACTTGAAAGTAGGGGGAATGCTGGTAAAGGTGATTACGAATCTCGCTTAAAATTTGAGTTATCGATAATAAAGAAACTTGGATATAGTGATTACTTCTTAATCGTATGGGATTTTATGAAGTATGCACATGAAAATCATATTTTAACAGGACCAGGAAGAGGTTCCGCAGCGGGATCACTTGTTTCCTATGTGCTTCATATCACGGATGTGGACCCAATCGAGCATAATCTATTATTTGAAAGATTCTTGAATCCAGATAGAGTCTCTATGCCTGATATCGATATCGATTTCCCCGATCATAAAAGGGACCAGGTGATAGATTATGTTGTGAATAAATATGGAAAAAACCGAGTTGCTCAGATTATTACATATGGAACTTTTGCCACGAAGGCAGCGCTCCGTGATGTCGCACGAATATTCAGTTTTGGCACGAGTGAGTTAGAAACCCTGTCAAAATGGGTATCGATGTCACAGGGAAGGTCCTTGAGTGAAGTCTATAAGAAATCAGAGCCGTTACGGAAATGGGTAGAAGAAGATCCTTTACATAAAAAACTGCTAGAAACAGCGATTAAAATAGAAGGTTTACCGAGACATACCTCTACACATGCGGCTGGGGTTGTCATGTCAGACTTTCCTTTGACAGATTTAATCCCATTACAAGGACATCAAGGGGAAGTATTCCTTACTCAGTATCCCATGGAGATTTTAGAGGAGCTAGGGCTATTAAAAATGGATTTCTTAGGCTTAAGAAATCTAACGATATTAGAAATGATTCTTCAATCTATCAAGCAAACAACTGGAGAAAAACTCGAACTAAAAAATCTACCCCCTCAGGATGAAAAAACATTTCGTTTATTAGCTGAGGGAAGAACATCTGGGATTTTTCAACTTGAATCAGATGGGATGAAAAGGGTCCTCCAGAGACTAAAGCCAACTAGTTTTGAAGACATCGTAGCTGTTAATGCCTTATATCGACCAGGTCCTATGGAGAATATACCTACTTTTATTGCTCGTAAAAATGGGGAAGAGCCCATTGAGTATTGGCATGAAGATATTAAAACTATACTAGAACCAACTTATGGAGTGCTAGTTTATCAAGAACAAATCATGCAAGTAGCTTCACAAATGGCGGGTTTTTCTCTAGGTGAAGCGGACCTTTTGAGACGAGCTGTAGGAAAGAAAAAGAAAGAAGTACTTGATCAAGAGCGAGATCACTTTGTAAATGGTGCAACTCGTAAAGGTTACGATATAAAGACAGCTAACCATGTATATGATTTAATTGTTCGTTTTGCCAATTATGGATTTAATAGAAGCCACGCCGTTGCTTATAGCTTAATCGCCTATCAACTTGCTTATTTAAAAACACATTACCCATTGCCATTTATGGCAGCGTTATTGACTTCTGTAATAGGCAATGAAGAAAAAACAAAACAATATATTCAGGAGCTAAAAGAATATGGATATAAGCTGTATCCACCATCCATTAAGAAAAGTGGGTATACCTATTTAGTAGAAAAAGATGGACTTCGTTTCCCTATTTCAGCAATCAAAGGTGTTGGTGCCTCTGCCGTTAGGGATATCTTTAGAGTTAGGAAAACAGAAAAGATTGGAGATTTATTTGATTTTGTTTTACATGTATCTCCCAAAGCCGTGAATAGGAAGACACTCGAAAGCTTGATCTACTCAGGAGCGTTTGACGACTTTAATGAAACGAGAGCTACCTTATTAGCTTCAGTAGATTCGGCCCTTGAATACGCAAATTTAGTAAAACCCAAAGAAGGCGAGATGGAGCTCTTCTCGGAAGAAGCCCTGTTTTTAAAACCGAAGTACCATGTGATGGAGGAAATTCCTGTTGATAGTATTTTAGAGCACGAAAAAAGAGTGGTCGGTTTCTTTGTCTCAAAACATCCCATTTCACCTTACAAAGGGCAATTAGCAGAGCTAGGGGCAGTTCCTATTACCGCACTAAAAGAAGGAGATAAATCTGCTAGAGCTGGTGTTTTTATTTCCGGAGTACGGACAATTCGAACCAAGAAAGGCGAAGTGATGGCCTTTTTATCTTTAAGTGACGATTCAGGTGAAATAGATGCTGTTGTTTTTCCGAGCAGCTATAAAAAATACTCATCTCAAGTTTTTGAAGGGAATTTAGTATGTGTAATTGGGAATGTAGATCGTAGGGATGGGAAACTGCAGTTCATAGTAAATGACATATATAGTAGAGAAGAATGGGAAGAGAAAAAGGGACAAGTTCGAAAGCTTTATATTCATATAGTAAATAAAGAAAACCTATGGGAATTAAAATCAATTTTATTAAAATCAAAAGGAAGCGTGCCGGTTATCTTAATTTATTCGGAACCGAAGAAAACGATTCAGTTAAACCGTGAATATTGGGTTACACCAACGCCTTCACTGCTACAAGAACTACGAGAATTAGTAGGAAAAGATGAAGTTATTTTGAGAAGTTAATTCTTTACATTATTCGTAGAATCGTTTATTGTTTTAATATAAATCGTGTGGTCAGACCACCGTCGATAGAAGATTATATCTTCTTAGACAAGCAGCTTCTATGACAGAAGGAGTGGAATTCCATTGACATTAAGAGAAGAAGCACTACATATGCACAGAGTGCATAAAGGAAAACTTGAATCGAAGTCTAAAGTACAAGTACGTAATGCTAAGGATCTAAGCCTAGCTTATTCACCTGGTGTTGCTGAGCCTTGTAAAGTTATATATGATAAGCCAGAAACTGTATATGATTTTACAATGAAAGGGAATATGGTTGCTGTTGTTTCTGATGGAACAGCTGTGTTAGGACTAGGAAATATTGGACCGGAAGCAGCTTTGCCTGTTATGGAAGGAAAAGCAGTACTATTTAAGAGTTTTGCAGGCGTAGATGCATTTCCAATTTGTTTAAATACTACTGATGTAGACAAAATTGTGGAAACTGTAAAACTACTTGAACCTACTTTTGGTGGAGTTAACTTAGAGGATATTGCGGCTCCTAATTGTTTTGAAGTAGAAGAACGATTAAAGAAAGAGACGAATATTCCTATTTTCCATGATGACCAACATGGTACAGCCATTGTAACCGCTGCAGGACTAGTCAATGCATTAAAATTAGTGAACAAAAGCATGTCTGAAATTAAAGTGGTGGCTAACGGAGCGGGTGCTGCAGGTATCGCTATTATCAAGCTCTTGTATCATTTTGGTGTAAGAGATATTATAATGTGTGATTCAAAAGGAGCAATCTACGAAGGCCGTCCATTCGGAATGAATGATATTAAAGCACAAGTAGCGACTTTTACAAATAGAAATAGAGAAGAAGGTTCTTTAGAAGATGTTATTAAAGGGGCAGATGTCTTTATTGGGGTATCTGTTGCAGGAGCCCTAACAAAAGAGATGGTAGAGTCGATGAATGATAACTCTATTATTTTTGCTATGGCTAACCCAGTACCTGAGATTATGCCAGAAGATGCAAAGGCTGCTGGAGCTACTGTCATCGGTACAGGTCGTTCTGATTTTCCAAACCAGGTGAACAATGTCTTAGCTTTCCCTGGAATATTCAGAGGTGCATTAGACGTAAGAGCTACACACATCAATGAAAAGATGAAAATTGCTGCAGTAAAAGCGATTGCTGATTTAATCACTGCAGATGAATTGAATGCTGACTACGTAATTCCAGGACCTTTTGATCCAAGAGTTGCTCCGGCTGTTGCTTCAGCTGTTGCTAAAGCAGCTATGGAAACAGGTGTAGCTCGTATAAAAGTAGACCCAGAGGAAGTGCGACGTAAAACAGAACAACTTTCTGCTATCGGAAAAAGTGAGTGATCATCGCGTGACAATGAAGCCAGCGACAAAGGTATATATTGAAATCGTAGAACACCTTAGGGATATGATTGCCAAAGATGGTTTTGGCCCTGGAGATCGTATCCCTTCAGAAAGAGAACTTTCTGAAAAACTAGGTTTTGGAAGATCCAGTGTACGAGAAGCTCTACGTGCATTGGAGTTATTAGGCCTAATCGAAACTCGCCGTGGTGAAGGAACCTTTTTAAGAGACTTTCAAGAGCACCAACTTGTTGAGCTTTTGGGAACTTTCATCCTGCAGGACTTTAAAGTTCAGAACGATGCACTAGAATGCAAAGCAATGATTGAAAAAAGTTGCTTAGAATTGATATTTATGAAAGACAAAATTGCGGTAATATCACCTAACCTAACTAATCATTCTTCTTATGACGAAATGATGTCTGAAATAGTAGAAGTAGCTGATAATCGTTTGCTGTCTAAAATCTGGAAGATTCTAGCTGGATATGTTACTTCATATCAATTAGAACAAGCAGACCAACAAAGAATGAAATCCTTCGTCCATGCATTTCAAAAATCAGACCAGGATGAAATAATGAAAGCATTTGCTGAAATGCATAATTTGTCGAAGTGAAGACGACAAATAACTACAACATTTATACCGAAGCTCTAGTACAGTAAAAAAATGTACTCAGTGACTAAGGAATCTATATAATTGGACAAGCTTTAAAAAGTTGTCGTCTTTAACACAAGGAGGTTTCACCTTGCTAAAAGATATATTTTCAAAACAAAAGAAGAAAAAATATGCAACGATCCCTTCTGAAACTGCAAAGCAAGATGTTCCAGAAGGAATTATGACCAAATGCCCATCATGCAAAAAAATTATGTTTACAAAAGAATTATCCAAAAATGAAAAAGTCTGTATTCAATGTAGCTATCATTTTCCGATGACTGCATATGAAAGAGTCGAAAGTTTATTGGATGAACATAGTTTTAAAGAGTATGATCGTGATTTGTTAACAGAAAATCCACTAGGGTTCCCTGGTTATTTAGAAAAAATAGAGCAAGACCAAAAGAAGACAGATCTAAACGAAGCCGTATTAACAGGTACTGGAGAAATTGGAAGTTTTCCTATTTCTTTAGCTATTATGGATTCTCACTTTAGAATGGGAAGTATGGGATCTGTAGTAGGAGAGAAGATTACTCGTGCCATTGAAAGGGCTAGAGAAGAAAAAATTCCATTTGTGATTTTTACAGCTTCAGGTGGAGCTAGAATGCAGGAGAGTGTTCTAAGTTTAATGCAAATGGTCAAAACAAGTGCAGCTCTCCAAACTTTTAGCGATGAAGGCGGACTGATCATATCTATTATGACTCACCCAACTACAGGTGGAGTATCTGCTAGTTTTGCTTCTCTAGGAGATTATAATTTTGCTGAACCTGGTGCACTCATCGGTTTTGCTGGTAGAAGGATTATCGAACAGACTATTCGAGAGGATCTCCCTGAGGATTTCCAAACAGCAGAATTTCTTCTTAAGCATGGACAGCTCGATGCTGTTATTTCTAGACTTGAGATGAAAGAAAAGCTTACTCAGATATTGGATATACACTGTGCAAGGAGGGAGCTTGAATGGCTGGAGAATTAGAATTTGAAAAGCCGATAACGGAGCTTAAAAATAAAATTCAAGAGCTTAAGGCTTTTACTCAAAAGTCCGATGTAGATCTCACGGATGAAATTGAAAAGCTTGAAAATCGTTTATTAAAGCTAGAACAAGATATATATAGTCACTTAAAGCCTTGGGATCGAGTCCAAATAGCCCGACATCCCAGCAGGCCAACGACTTTAGATTATATTTCTTACCTTTTCCAGGACTTTTTTGAATGTCATGGAGACCGTCTTTATGGAGATGATGAAGCCATCGTAAGTGGAATAGCTACCTTCCATGGTCTTCCTGTTACCATCATTGGTCATCAAAGAGGAAAAGATACGAAAGAAAATATTAGACGTAATTTCGGGATGCCTCATCCTGAGGGTTACCGTAAAGCTTTACGTTTAATGAAACAAGCGGAAAAGTTCAATCGTCCAGTTATTTGTTTCCTCGATACGAAAGGTGCTTACCCTGGTAAAGCAGCTGAAGAAAGAGGGCAAAGCGAAGCAATCGCTCGAAATTTATTTGAAATGGCTGGATTAAAAACTCCGATTATTTGTGTTGTCATTGGAGAAGGTGCTAGTGGTGGAGCTCTTGCGATTGGTGTTGGAAACCATGTACACATGCTCGAAAATTCATGGTATTCCGTCATTTCGCCAGAAGGAGCTGCTGCACTTCTGTGGAAGGATTCGACTCAGGCTAAGAAAGCTGCAGAATCTATGAAAATCACCGCTCCTGACTTAAAAGAACTTGGAATTATTGATGAGATTATCCCTGAGGTTCGTGGCGGTGCCCATCACGACGCAAGAAAACAGGCTGAAGAAATTGATAAGGTACTGATTAATTCTTTGCGTGAGCTGTATCCATTATCCGTAGAAGAACTCCTAACTCAACGATACGAAAAATACAGAAAAATGGGAGCTTTTTCTTCCAAAATGGAAGCATCTCCTGTTAAAGCATAGGGTTGTTTAAGAGATAAGAGTCTGGGTAAAACCAGGCTTTTTTCTGTTAAATAATGAAAGGTAGCGCTTTCAATTTAACGATAATTATGTATATTTCAAAATGGGTTTGATTTTATTGAGATAGAAGATTCTTCATGTTATGTTAAAAATATTATAAGCTCATACTACATATGTACATTAAAGTTCGAGAAAAGCATGATGAATATACGATGAGGTGAACAATTCATGAAACGTATTGGAGTTTTAACGAGTGGTGGAGATTCACCAGGGATGAACGCGGCCATCCGAGCTGTTGTACGGAAGGCTATTTATCATAATTTAGAAGTATACGGTATTTTCCAAGGCTACGCTGGCCTAATTAACGGAAATATTCAAAAGCTTGAACTGGGTTCGGTGGGGGATATCATCCATCGAGGTGGAACCATGCTATATACAGCTAGATGTGAAGAGTTCAAGACAAAAGAAGGACAAGCAAAAGGGATCGAACAATTAAAAAGGTTTGGAATTGAAGGGCTAGTGGTCATTGGAGGCGACGGTTCATATCGTGGAGCAAAAGCTTTGACTGAACACGGATTTCCTTGCGTAGGCGTACCAGGTACGATTGATAATGATATTCCGGGGACTGATTTGACTATAGGCTTTGACACGGCGATTAACACAGTCATTGATGCTATTGACCGAATTCGTGATACCGCTACTTCACATGATCGCACGTTCATTATTGAAGTAATGGGGCGTGATGCAGGAGATATTGCTCTTTGGACAGGTCTAGCTGGAGGAGCTGAGACAATCCTTATCCCTGAGGAGAACTATGACATGAAAGAAATCGTAGATCGACTAAAAAGAGGGCAAGAACGTGGTAAAAAACACAGTATTATCATTGTGGCAGAAGGAGTTTGTAGTGGGGTTGATTTTGCGAAACAACTGAAAGAGACTGCAAATCTAGATACTCGTGTTTCCGTTTTAGGACATATTCAAAGAGGTGGTTCACCGACTGCTGCAGACCGTGTACTAGCAAGTCGTCTAGGTGCCAGAGCTGTTGAGTTACTATTGGATGGTAAGGGTGGACGCTCTGTTGGAATCGAGAGTAATGAATTAGTGGATTATGATATTATTGAGATATTGTCTAAGCCGCATAAAGTGAATTTAGATATGTATCGTTTGTCTAAAGAGCTATCAATATAGGTTCAAAAGCTTTAGGAGGAAAAAATAATGAGAAAAACAAAGATCGTTTGTACAATTGGTCCTGCCAGCGAAAGTGTTGAAATGCTAACCAAGCTTATCGATGCAGGTATGAATGTAGCTCGTTTAAACTTTTCACATGGTGACCATCAAGAACACGGCCAAAGAATTCAAAATATCCGTGAAGCTGTGAAGGCAACTGGAAAAAAAGTAGCGATTTTATTAGATACGAAAGGTCCAGAAATCCGAACACATAATATGCAGGGTGGAGCAATCGAGCTTAAGACAGGCGAGACCACTATTGTTTCAATGACTGAAGTAGAAGGAACTCCTGAAAAATTTTCTGTTACGTATACAGGACTTATTGAAGATGTGCATATCGGCTCCAAAATCTTATTAGATGACGGTCTTATTGGGCTAGAGGTTATTAAAATCGATCTAGATGCTAAAGAGATACATACAAAAGTATTGAATAATGGGACATTAAAAAATAAAAAAGGTGTGAATGTACCTGGGGTTTCTGTTAACTTGCCAGGTATCACAGAAAAAGATGCAAGTGATATCATTTTTGGAATTGAGCAAGGTGTGGACTTTATTGCTGCTTCTTTCGTACGTCGTGCATCTGATGTGCTGGAAATTAGACAACTTCTAGAAGAAAAAAACGCAAATATTCATATTATCCCTAAAATCGAAAATCAAGAAGGTGTCGATAACATCGATGAAATTCTTGAGGTATCTGATGGGTTAATGGTTGCTCGTGGCGACTTAGGAGTTGAAATCCCAGCTGAGGAGGTACCACTTGTTCAAAAAGAGCTAATCCGTAAATGTAATGCTCAAGCAAAGCCGGTTATTACAGCGACTCAAATGCTTGACTCTATGCAACGTAATCCCAGACCAACTCGAGCTGAAGCAAGTGATGTAGCTAACGCAATTTTTGATGGTACAGATGCTATTATGTTATCTGGTGAAACCGCCGCTGGACAATACCCAGTTGAAGCTGTTCAAACGATGCATAATATTGCTTCCAGAACAGAGCAAGCTCTTTCACATAAAGAGATTTTAAGCAACCGTAGTAAAGAAACGGGACATACCATTACAGACGCAATTGGACAATCTGTAGCTCACACTGCATTGAACTTAGATGTCAATGCTATTGTGACACCAACTGAAAGTGGACATACGGCAAGAATGATCTCGAAGTACCGTCCGAAGTCACCAATCGTTGCTGTGACCCATTCAGAAGATGTGGCTAGAAAATTATCTTTAGTCTGGGGCGTCCATTCAGAGCTCGGTAAAAAAGCAAAAACAACCGATGAAATGCTTTCTGTAGCCGTTGAAGAAAGCCTGAACAGTGGAATTGTTAAGCATGGTGACTTAGTTGTTATCACAGCAGGTGTTCCTGTTGGCGAAGCGGGTACAACGAACATTATGAAAATCCATATCGTCGGTGATATTTTAGGAAAAGGCCAAGGCCTTGGGAGAAAAACGGCTTATGGTAAAGTTGTTGTGGCAAGAAATAGTGAGGAAGCCTTAGCTAAAGTAAAAGAAGGCTCTATTTTAGTGACAATTGGTTCTGACCGTGAGATGGTCCCTGCAATTGAAAAATGTGCAGCACTTGTGACTGAAGAAGGTGGCTTAACGAGCCATGCAGCAGTAGTCGGGTTAAATTTAGGAATTCCAGTTATTGTCGGCCTTGAGAATGCAACGAAAATCTTAAAAGACGGACAAGACGTAACTGTAGATGGTGCAGGTGGCGTTATTTATAACGGTCACGCTAGTATTTTATAAAAAAGGGGAGAGGGGACTCTCTCTTCTTTTGTTCGGGAAGAATACCACAGTCTTATGGGCTGTGGTATTTTTGTGCTCATTTTTTAAGATTCATTGGTTGTTGGAGTATGTGTCCCGTTTGGGAGTAGATGGAGAGTCAAACGGGACAGCTAGAGGGGGACGTGTCCTGTTTGGGGGGAGATGGAAAGTCAAACGGGACAGCAAGCATGGAACGTGTCCCGTTTGGGAGTAGATGGAGAGTCAAACGGGACAGCAAGAGGAGAACGTGTCCCGTTTGGGAGTAGATGGAGAGTCAAACGGGACAGCAAGAGGAGAACGTGTCCCGTTTGGGAGTAGATGGAGAGTCAAACGGGACAGCAGGCAGAGAGTGTGTCCCGTTTGAGAGTAGATGAAGAGCCAAACGGGACAGCGAGAGGGGAACGTGTCCCATTTGGGAGTAGATGAAGGGTCAAACGGGACAGCAAGCATGGTGCATGTCCGGATTGGGGAACGCAAACCCCAGAAACGTTCCCTGCGCCAAGAAAAAACGCTAATAGAGGAAACGAAAACCCCAGAAACGTTCCCTGCGCCAAGAAAAAACGCTAATAGAGGGAACGCAAACCACAAAATCGCTCCAGGCACCTAGAAGACAGTCTAAAAAACACCAGCCCACCACACCACCGCCCCTCCCCCAAACCCAAAGAAAACCCTAAAACTCCTCACCAACCAACGCAATTAATTGTATATTTTGTCCAAGCCTCATATAATGGTATAAATCACTTAAAAAGGGTAGTGATCGAAATGCGTGTTTTAGTCCCATTTTTAATAGTTGTTCCAGCTCTAGAGATTGCGCTTTTTATACTTTCAGGTCAGCTTATTGGTTTATGGTGGACATTAGGTCTTATTATACTAACAGGAATTCTAGGAGCTTATATTGCAAAGCAACAGGGGTATAAGGCATTGGAGCGACTTAGATTAGAACTTAGAACAGGACGGATACCTCAAGGGGCCATTTTAGATGGTGTTTGTATATTGGTAGGTGGCGTACTTTTATTAACTCCAGGCTTTATAACCGATGCCATAGGTTTCTCACTTTTATTCCCGGGTTCCAGACATGTCTGGAAAACTCTAGCAAGGAAATGGTTTAGAAAGTGGTTGGATAATGGGAATATCATAATAATGAGATAACGAAAAAAGGAGCTTTCCGTAATGGAGAGCTCCTTTTTATTCATTCTAGATTTAAGTAACAGTCAGCGGCATTTCCGTAAACTTATTCTGTTGGCCGTTTATCAGGGCCTTTGATATAGCTCCAGATTTCTTGAAGGACACCCGTTCTCTGTAGTGTATTGATGATAACTAGAACAACAGGGCCAACAATTAATCCGAGGAATCCAATCAGCTTAAACCCAACAAATAAGGCGACTAGTGTTGCTAAAGGATCTAGTCCGATACTGGAAGAAAGTATCTTAGGCTCCATGACTTGTCGCTGTACAACCACTACCACGTATAGCACAATTAACCCGATTGCAAGGTTAGGATCACCTGCTACAAACTCGAAAATAATCCACGGAACAAATACTAATCCAGTACCTAAATAAGGTAATATATCAACAAGGCCAATGATAAGTGATATTGTAATGGCGTAATCTACCCGTAAAATTAAAAGTCCAATAAGTACAATGATCGTTGTAATAGATATAAGTGTAGCCTGTGCTCGAATAAAGCCAACTAAGGCTTTTTGTAAATCCTTAAAAACACTCTTACCGCTTTCTTTAGCCTTATTAGGCAGGAGCTTTGAAAAAATGCGTTTTAATTTTTCCCAATCTTTACTTATAAAAAATGTAGCAAGTAAAGAAAAAACAAGCACTGTGGCAGCGTTTGGAAACCAAGATAGGATAGAAGGAATAGCTTCCAGTGTCCCTCTTATAAACTCACTAGCTGTACTTGCAATCTTTGTCCCTACATTTTCAATGTTTTCCATAATGGTTTGTTGTTGTCCAGCATCTAGACTGGCAAATAGGGCTGTTAGTTGGTTATAAAAAGGGATCACTTGAGATGCGATTAACTGTTCGATATAGTCTATAATAGTTTCTAAGTGTTTTGGGACTACTTTTGCAAGATAGGTGGTCCCTGAGATGATTTCTGATATTAAAAGGGTCACAAGTCCTGCGAAAATGGCCACGACAAAAAGTAAAGTAGTGAGCACGGCCAATGCCCTGGGAAATCTTGCTTTCTTGTCAAAAAAATTAACCATCGGATTGATACAGAAGGCGATTATGATCCCAATAATAAAAGGATAGGTGTACTTGGAAATGAAAAAAAGTAAAATGGCTCCAACGATTATGGAGCTAACAACGAATACAAAGCGAAGCATTCTATGTAAATAAATAGGATTCAACGGTCGGATATCCCTCCTTGAATACTTGTCTAGCTTACCTATATTTTACATGGGTATCTATGTGAAAAAAAGGAATTTTTCAAAAAATAGGAGATGGAGTGAATGATTCAACCTCTATTATTTTTAACACTACTGCTAGTGTTGGGGTTTATATCAAAAAATACGTCCTTGATCATGGCGGTGCTTGTCTTATATGTATTCGCTATTTTTGCATCTGATTCAAAACTATTAACACTTGTGCAGAGCAAAGGAATCAATTGGGGCGTTACCGTTATTACTATTGCTGTATTAGCACCTATTGCAACAGGTCAAATTGGATTTAAAGATTTATATCAAATTGTACAATCTCCTAGTGGATGGATTGCTCTTCTTTCTGGGTTAGCTGTAGCACTTATAGCAAAGTATGGTTTATCTCTTCTTGCTAATGATCCGGAAATTACTACAGCGCTCGTAATGGGGACTATTATTGCCGTTGCTTTTTTCAAAGGTGTAGCGGTCGGGCCGCTAATTGGAGCAGGTATTGCTTTTATTATTCTAGCTATATATGAGTGGTTAAAGGGAATAATAGGGATGTAACCGTTTTCAATGATAATTACTTTTGTAATAAAATGATTTTATCCCGTTTTTTCATGTGTAGTCATTCACAAAAGTCAGATAATTGTTTATAATAATTGGTGTAAGCGTATCCTAATTATTGCTCATTCCTATTATTCCTTTGTCCGAAGTATGGTAAGATAATTTGGACAAGGAAAACATGTAAGTGTTAACTTTTCCATTTTCACAACCTTTCTATTAAAATAATCATGGGAAGGTTTTTATAATGTAATGGACGAAAGTTTCTTAAAATAAGAAAGTAAACGCTTGAATGAACTAACGCAAATAGCTTCTACAATAGCTTTTCTGAAGCAAAGCGTTTCTGTTTTCTTATTCGCTTCATTCTTTTTTAATATAATCACTGAAGGAGATGTTATTATGACAGCAACAAAGGGTTTAGAAGGTGTTGTAGCTACAACCTCTGGCATAAGCTCAATCATCGATGATACTCTTACATATGTAGGTTATAACATTGATGACCTAACTGAAAATGCAAGCTTCGAAGAAATTATCTACTTATTATGGCATGGTAAGTTGCCAACACAATCAGAGCTAAATGAGTTAAAGCAACAACTAACTGAAGAATCAAAGCTTCCAAAAGAAGTACTAGACCACTTCAAAATGTACCCTATTGGTGACGTTCATCCAATGGCTGCTCTTCGTAGTGCAGTATCTTTACTTGGTTTATACGATGATGAGGCAGATGTAATGGACGAGGGTGCTAACTACCGTAAAGCAATCCGTCTTCAAGCGAAAATGCCAGCCATTGTTGCTGCATTCGCCCGTGTAAGAAAAGGGCTTGAACCAGTAGAGCCAAGAAGTGATTTAAGCTTTGCTGCTAACTTCTTATATATGTTGAATGGTACAGAACCTGATGCTATAGCAGTTGAAGCTATTGATAAAGCGTTAATCCTTCATGCTGACCATGAATTAAATGCATCTACATTCACAGCTCGTGTTTGTGTAGCGACACTATCTGATGTATACTCTGGTGTTACTTCTGCAATCGGAGCTCTAAAAGGTCCTCTTCATGGTGGTGCAAATGAGCAAGTTATGAAGATGTTAACTGAAATTGGTTCAGTTGACCGTGTTGATAGTGTCATTCGTGAAAAATTAGCAAACAAAGAGAAAATCATGGGCTTCGGTCACCGTGTATATAGAAAAGGTGATCCACGTGCGAAACACCTTCGCGAAATGTCCAGTAAGCTAACAGGTTTAACAGGTGAGCCACACTGGTATGAAATGTCTACAAAGATTGAAGAAATCGTGACATCTGAAAAAGGTCTTCCACCAAATGTTGATTTCTACTCTGCTTCTGTCTATCACAGCTTAGGAATTGATCACGATCTATTCACGCCAATCTTTGCTGTGAGCCGTGTATCTGGATGGTTAGCTCATATTCTTGAGCAATATGCAAACAACCGTTTAATCCGTCCACGTGCTCAATATACAGGCCCTGGAATGCAAAAATACGTTCCAATCAACGAAAGAAACTAAGTTTAAATAGTTTATCTACTCGATTGATTGAATGATTGATTACATGAGGTATATAATGAGAAAGGTTAGGATGCTTCCTAACCTTTGATTATGAAAAACGGAGGGAATATAAATGTCACAAGGTGAAAAAATTCAGGTTCAAAATGGCGTACTAAATGTTCCAAATAACCCAGTCATTCCTTTTATTGAAGGAGATGGAATTGGTCCTGATATTTGGGCTGCTGCATCTCGCGTAATAGATGCTGCTGTTGAAAAAGCGTACAATGGAGAAAAGAAAATTGTATGGAAAGAAGTTCTAGCAGGTGAAAAAGCATTCAACCAAACTGGTGAGTGGCTACCAGCTGAAACTCTTGATGTTATTAGAGAGTATTTCATTGCAATAAAAGGACCTCTTACAACACCAATCGGTGGAGGAATCCGTTCATTAAACGTTGCTCTTCGTCAAGAGCTAGATTTATTCGTATGCTTACGTCCAGTTCGCTGGTTTGAAGGTGTTCCTTCTCCAGTAAAACGACCTCAGGATACGGATATGGTTATCTTCCGTGAGAACACAGAAGACATCTATGCTGGTATCGAATATGCAAAAGGTACAGACGAAGTGAAGAAGCTAATTAACTTCTTACAAGCTGAAATGGGCGTTAAAAAGATCCGTTTCCCTGAAACTTCTGGTATCGGTATTAAGCCAGTATCTGAAGAAGGTACTTCTCGCCTAGTTCGTGCAGCGATTAACTATGCAATCAAAGAAGGCCGTAAATCTGTAACACTTGTACATAAAGGAAACATTATGAAGTTTACAGAAGGTGCTTTCAAGAACTGGGGTTATGAATTAGCTGAAAAAGAATTTGGTGATAAAGTATTCACTTGGGCACAATATGACAAGATTAAAGAAGCTGAAGGCACAGATGCTGCTAATAAAGCACAAGCTGATGCGGAAGCAGCAGGTAAGATCATTGTAAAAGATTCTATTGCTGATATCTTCTTACAACAAATCTTAACTCGTCCAAGCGAATTCGATGTAGTAGCTACAATGAATTTAAATGGAGATTACATTTCTGATGCACTAGCTGCTCAAGTCGGTGGTATCGGAATCGCACCTGGTGCAAACATTAACTATGAAACAGGACACGCGATTTTTGAAGCAACTCACGGAACTGCTCCAAAATATGCTGGTCAAGATAAAGTGAACCCTTCATCTGTTCTTCTATCTGGTGTGCTAATGCTTGAGCACCTTGGATGGAATGAAGCAGCTAAGTTAGTAATCGACTCAGTTGAGAAAACAATTGCTTCTAAAGTTGTAACGTATGACTTCGCTCGTCTAATGGAAGGTGCAACTGAAGTTAAATGTTCTGAGTTCGGAAATGCTTTAATTGAAAACATGAACTAATAGTCTCACATTATAAACCGTCCGGTGCTAAATCGGGCGGTTTATATACATATATTTAGGAGGAAAGGATCATGACAATTAAGCGTAAAAAGATTTCTGTTATCGGTGGCGGCTTTACAGGAGCAACTACTGCTTTTATCCTTGCTCAAAAAGAACTTGGTGATGTTGTACTGGTTGATATTCCTCAAATGGAAAACCCAACTAAGGGGAAAGCTTTGGACATGCTAGAAGCCGGTCCTGTACAAGGTTTTGATGCAAATGTGATCGGTACTTCAAACTATGAAGATACAAAGGATTCCGATGTAGTTGTTATCACTGCAGGAATTGCTAGAAAGCCAGGTATGAGTCGTGATGATTTAGTTCAAACAAATCAGAAGGTTATGAAAGCGGTTACAAATGAGATTGTTAAATATTCTCCAAACTGTTATATTCTTGTTTTAACGAATCCAGTAGATGCCATGACTTATACTGTTTTCAAGGAGTCAGGATTCCCTAAAAACCGCGTAATTGGTCAATCAGGAGTATTAGATACAGCTAGATTCCGTACTTTCGTTGCACAAGAATTAAACCTTTCTGTTAAGGATGTTACGGGGTTTGTTCTAGGTGGACACGGAGATGACATGGTGCCACTTGTACGATACTCCTATGCTGGAGGTATTCCACTAGAAAAACTAATTCCACAAGATCGACTTGAGGCGATCGTTGAGCGTACTCGTAAGGGTGGCGGTGAGATTGTAAACTTGCTTGGAAACGGTAGTGCATACTATGCACCAGCAGCGTCCATAGTGGAAATGGTAGAGGCTATTGTGAAAGATCAAAGAAGAGTTCTTCCTTCTATTGCTTACTTAGAAGGTGAGTATGGTTACGATGGAATCTATCTGGGTGTTCCTACCATTCTAGGTGGAAACGGAATTGAAGAAGTAATCGAACTTGAACTAACAGCTGAAGAAAAAGCAGCTTTAGACAAATCAGCCGAGTCTGTACGAAATGTAATGGATGTTTTGGCATAATAGAATGAAAATGAAGCTGACTTTCGGTTGGCTTCTTTTTTACTCTATTGAAAGAAAAATTTATATTCTAATTACTGAGCAGCCCGTCTACACGTAGACTCCTGCGGGCCTAGTTTCAAACAAACTTATAATAGTAGTGCAATTTTTATTTATCCACCTTTCATGGTAATATAATGAAAAGTAAACGGTTTCATGAAATAGGAGGAATAGTTTATGTTATTGGGGAAAAAGAGGAAATTAGGTAGACGGCTTGAGGAAATTTCTATAGGTGAAAAACTCTCCCTAACTGAAAAAATAGAAGATAAAGATTTACTACTATATCTAGGGTTGACAAATGATGCCAATCCTCTTTATATCCAGCATGATTATGCTTCTCAAACCCCTTACAAGAAGCCAATTGTTCCAACGATTATGCTCTCAGGCATTGTAATGGCTGCTGTATCAAAATATTTACCAGGACCAGGTAGTCATATAGTCAGACAAAAAATGGAGTATTCAAAGCCGGTATACCACTACGGGACGGTTCATTTTTTACTTGAGGTTACAGAAATTGATATGAAAGAGCAGACGATTACCATTACCGTGGAAGGGACAGATGATGAAAAAGAGCCGGTATTACAAGGGAAATTAGTTGTTTGCCCTCCTTCACCTTTAGCTAAATTAGATGGGGATGCTTTAGATAATTTTTAATGACTACAAACTGCTGGAGGAATTCAGCAGTTTTTTCTTTTAAATTTGTCTAGTTTATTTCCATTTTCAGCTATAATAAGGATATATAGATAAATAAAGAAGTAGGCTCTTGGATTAGGGGATAAAAAAGATTATGGAGGGCCTTTATGAGTAAAAAAATACTTGTAGTTGATGATGAACAGTCAATTGTCACGTTATTGCAGTACAATTTAGAGCAAGCGGGTTTTGAGGTAATAACCGCAAATGATGGTGAAGAGGGAAAGAATTTAGCAATAAATGAAAACCCAGATTTTATCATTTTAGATATTATGCTTCCCAAGCTAGATGGAATTGAAGTTTGTAAAATATTACGGCAATCAAAGGTCACCACTCCTATTCTGATGCTTACGGCCAAGGATGAGGAATTTGATAGAGTATTGGGACTAGAACTTGGTGCCGATGACTACTTAACAAAACCATTTAGTCCAAGAGAAGTTGTTGCAAGAGTTAAGGCAATCTTTAGACGTTCAGAATATAATCATGAACGACCTGAAGTACAAGAACTGCAAGAAGAGAAGTTTCAGTTTAAGGACCTCGTTGTCTATCCGGAGCTTTATGAAGCGTACTTCAAAGAAGAACTGCTGGAACTAACTCCGAAAGAATTCGAACTACTTCTCTACCTATGTAAACATAAGGGACGAGTTTTAACGAGAGATCAATTATTAAGTGCTGTGTGGAACTATGATTTTGCAGGTGACACTCGAATTGTAGATGTTCACATAAGTCATCTTCGTGAAAAGATAGAAGAAAATACGAAGAAACCACTCTACATAAAGACAATAAGGGGATTAGGATATAAATTAGAGGAGCCAAAAAGTGAATGATTAAGTTTCGTTCCAAGCTTCTTTTTGCTTTAATCACATTAATTACGCTAGTTTTTGTCGCATTAGGAATTATCTTAGCACAACTAATTAAGAGTTATTATGTTGAGAGCTTTCATGAAAAAAATGAGATGGAAACTCGGTTAATTTCTCAACTACTTTCTGAACAATTTCGATCTAGTGAGCCATTCTCTTTATTGGCTAAGATTGGAGATGAAACTGAATCGCGGGTAACCATTCTTAGCTCAAAGGGTGAAATATGGTTTGATAGTAAGGATGATTTTGTTCCTCCAGAGAGACATTCAGGGATTTTGAAAGACATTATTCAAACAAGTACTGTTGAACAAAAAGGAACTAAGGAAATTGCCGGAGGATATGATGTCTTTTACTATTGGGAACGAGTGAGTCTTTCCCCAGGGCAAGATAGTCTCGTAGTATTAAGCACCCAAATTGATGAACTCAAGCGGATAAACCGTAACATGTGGTGGATTCTTTTTATCAGCTTCGGCTTATCTTTAACTATTATAATTTTGCTTAGTTCACAAATTACAGCGAAGTATACGAAGCCCATTGAAGCGGCTACTAAGACAGCGATTGAATTGGCTAAAGGTAATTTTCGAGCACGTACGTATGAAGAGGGATTAGATGCCACAGGAATGTTAAGTACTTCTATAAATATTCTTGCAAGGAATCTTCAAGAGACGATTGAAACGAATGAAATACAGCAGGAGCGACTTTCTACTTTAATAGAAAATATGGGAAGCGGTCTCGTGTTAATTGACGAAAAAGGGTTAACGAGCTTAGTTAATAAGGTTTTTAGAGAATGGTTTGATATTGAGCCTTCTCAATTTTTGTATAAACATTATTATACGGTCATGAAATCAGAAGACATTCATAGGCTCGTTGAAGATATTTTTATGTTAGAAAAGCCAGTTCGTAAACAAATTCAAATCACCCATGAACTGGAAAAGAAACATTATGAGGTATTTGGTGCCCCTATTATTGGTAATGATCATGAGTGGAAAGGAACGGTTTTAGTTTTTCACGATATTACCGAATTGAAAAAGCTTGAGCAGATGAGAAAAGACTTTGTGGCGAACGTATCTCACGAATTAAAAACACCTATTACTTCTATTAAAGGGTTCTCAGAAACTCTTTTAGACGGTGCTATGAATGACAAAGGGACATTGGAAAACTTCTTGCAAATTATTCAACAAGAAAGCCACCGATTACAGTCTCTTGTCCAAGATCTATTGGAGTTGTCAAGAATTGAGCAGGTTGGTTTTACACTTAATGTTCAAAGCTTTAATATAGAACAACTTGTTCAAGAGGTAATGGTCATCCTAAAACCAAAAGCTCAACTAAGAGAGGTTCAATTACAAGAAGAAGTAGAATTACAGGATTCCTTCATGAAGGGGGATCCTGCACGAATAAAGCAAATAGTAATTAACTTAGTAAGTAATGCTCTAACCTACACTCCAAAAGAGGGAAAGGTTACTGTAAAGATAAAAGGAGACAATAATTGGATTCTTTTAGAGGTTAGCGATTCTGGAATTGGAATAGAAGAACAGGAGCTACCGAGGATTTTTGAACGCTTCTATCGAGTGGACAAAGCTCGTTCTCGTAACTCAGGTGGAACAGGTCTTGGACTCGCGATCGTAAAACATTTAGTAGAGGCTCATAAAGGGAAAATAAAAGTAGAGAGTAAAGTAGGAGAGGGAACTACTTTCACCATACATCTACCAAGATAGAGATTGTCTAGTTTTACAATCACTTAACAATTGGTTTATTCTTCCTTAATATTTCCTTGATAATATAATACTTGAAAACCCCTTCATCCAAGGAGCCTTGGAAGACGGAACCCCCTTATTCCGTCTTCCGCTTTTTAAAAACCCTACGATAAAAACATATGTCCAGGCTTTGTTCAACACCAAACAAGCTATCGAATGACGTTCTTTTTTAATCTATTAGCCAACGTGCTAGAATAGATAGAGAAGAACGTTTTTTATTTTTATTGGAAAACCTAGACATAATGATAAAATGAGTGTACTGAACCACAGAAAGGGAGATGTTTGTGAGTAAAAAGATTGTACTCATGGATGGGAACAGCTTAGCCTACCGTGCATTTTTTGCTCTACCTTTATTAAATAACGATAAAGGTGTTCATACAAATGCAATCTATGGATTTACCATGATGTTAATGAGAATTTTAGAAGAGGAAAAACCTACCCATATTTTAGTTGCATGGGATGCAGGAAAAACAACATTTAGACATAAGACGTTTAAAGAATATAAAGGCGGAAGACAAAAAACCCCGCCAGAGCTATCTGAACAATTTCCATACATAAGAGAACTTTTGAAGGCATTCGGGATTAAGCAATATGAATTAGAAGAATATGAGGCTGATGATATTATCGGTACTTTATCCTTACATGCTGAAAAAGATAAAACAGAAGTTAAAATTATTTCTGGTGATAAGGATTTAACTCAATTAGCCTCCGATTCAACTACAGTTGGAATCACCAAAAAAGGAATTACGGATATAGAACTTTATACGCCTGACCATATTAAAGAAAAATACGGCCTTACCCCTGAGCAAATTATTGATATGAAGGGGTTAATGGGGGATTCTTCTGATAATATTCCTGGTGTACCAGGAGTGGGCGAGAAGACAGCCATTAAACTACTAAAAGAGCATCAAACCGTAGAAAACTTATATGAAGCACTCGATCAAGTGAGTGGAAAGAAGCTAAAAGAAAAGCTAGAAGAAAATAAAGATCAAGCTTTTATGAGTAAGGAGTTGGCAACCATCAATCGGGGAGCTCCTCTCACCATTTCCGTAGATGAACTTGAGTATGAAGGAAGTAATCAGGAACAGCTTCAGTCCCTTTTCAAAGAGTTAGGTTTCCAAACCTTACTTGAGAAAATGGGGGGAGATGGCCAAGAAGCTGAACAAGAACTTGAAGAGCTGACATTCGAAGTTGTTGATAAAATTGAGCAAGACATGCTGGTAAACGAAGCAGCTGTCATTATGGAAGTCTTTGATGAGAACTACCATAAGGCTGACATTATCGGTTGCTCAATCGTTCATGAAAAGGGAAAGTACTATATCCCTTCTTCCCTCTTACAGGAATCTTCTGTGTTAAAAGAATGGCTTGAAGATGAATCGAAGAAAAAGTGGGTTTATGACTCGAAGCAAACCATCGTTTCCTTGAAACATAAGGGTATTGATATTAAAGGCATAGATTTTGACCTGATGATTGCTGCCTATATTATCAGCCCGTCTGAAACCTACAATGAGTTGGCAGATGTAGCAAAACTGTTTTCCTATAAAGACGTATCTTACAATGAGTCTGTGTATGGAAAAGGAGCAAAGAGAAGGATACCAGAAGGAGCTCCGTTACATGAACATATAACCAGAAAAGCCAATGCCGTATTTGAACTAAGGAATACAGCAATGGATAAGTTAGAGGAGAACAACCAACTAACATTATTCTCTGAGTTAGAATTTCCACTAGCAAAAGTACTAGCAGAGATGGAACACACGGGTGTTCAAGTCGATAAAGAACGTTTAGAACAGATGAAAAAAGAGCTAGCAGAAAAATTAGATGAAATTGAGAAAAGAATTTATGAGCTCGCAGGTGAGAAATTTAATATTAACTCTCCTAAACAGCTAGGAGTAATCCTTTTTGAAAGATTAGGTCTTCCTGTCATTAAGAAAACAAAAACGGGTTACTCTACCTCAGCAGATGTTCTTGAGAAATTAGAGGAAGAACATAAAATAGTTAGAGATATTTTACATTATCGACAGTTAGGGAAACTTCAGTCGACATATATTGAAGGATTGTTAAAAGTGATTTGGGATAATGGTAAGGTCCATACAAGATTTAGCCAAGTAATTGCGCAAACGGGACGGCTTAGTTCTATCGATCCTAACCTTCAAAATATTCCAATCCGTCTAGAGGAAGGAAGGAAGATAAGACAAGCCTTTGTTCCTTCTGAAAAAGATTGGGTCATTTTTGCAGCCGATTATTCCCAAATTGAATTGCGAGTATTAGCCCATATTTCTCAAGATAAAAAATTGGTTGAAGCATTCCAACAGGATTTGGACATTCATACAAAGACCGCCATGGATGTTTTCCATGTCAATGAAGAGGATGTAACAAGTGATATGAGAAGACAAGCTAAGGCAGTGAACTTTGGAATTGTGTACGGAATTAGCGATTATGGTCTTTCTCAAAACCTTGGAATTACTCGGAAAGAAGCAGGAACGTTTATTGATAAATATTTCGAAAGTTTCCCTGGTGTGAAGGAATACATGGAATCAATAGTTCAAGATGCAAAAGAAAAAGGCTATGTCACAACACTTTTACAACGGAGACGGTATATCCCTGAAATTACGAGTCGCAACTTTAACATCAGAAGCTTTGCGGAGCGTACAGCGATGAATACGCCAATTCAGGGGTCTGCTGCAGACATTATTAAGAAAGCCATGTTAGATATGGCTCAGCGTTTAAAGGATGAAAATTTACAGTCACGACTTCTATTACAAGTTCATGATGAATTGATTTTTGAAGCTCCAAAAGATGAAATTGAAAAGCTTCAGGAAATAGTTCCAGATGTGATGGAGAATGCTGTCCAGCTTGATGTTCCGCTAAAAGTTGATATTGAGTTTGGAAGCACTTGGTTTGATGCGAAGTAGCAGCTAAAGCTTTCCATTAAGGCTGTTCTATACAATACTTAACTCGTATTTGTTTAGAGAACAGCCTTTATTTTTTCGAAGGAGTGTAATCCATATGCCTGAACTTCCAGAGGTAGAAACGGTCAGGAGGACTCTCGAACAGCTTGTGCTAGGTAAAACGATTCGAACTGTCGAAGTTAGATGGCCAAAGATGATTAAACGACCAGATGATGCTCACATCTTCTCTTCAAAGCTACAAGGGGAAACCATACATTCTGTGGGAAGAAGAGGTAAATTCTTGTTATTTTACCTAGACCACTATACACTCGTATCTCATTTGAGAATGGAAGGCAGGTATGGTTTATATTCAAAGGAAGAGCCTGCGGATAAACATACGCATGTCCTAATCTCATTTACTGATGAGACTGAGCTTAGGTATCGTGATGTTAGGAAATTTGGGACTATGCATTTATTTAATAAAGGCGAGGAATTATTGTCACTGCCTCTCTCACAGTTAGGTCCAGAACCTTTCTCAGAAGAATTTACAGTTGATTACCTTAAAAGTGTATTAAAACAATCAGAAAGACCTATAAAAGCTCTGTTATTAGATCAAACAAAGCTAGTAGGGCTTGGTAATATTTATGTGGACGAAGCCTTGTTCAGGTCCGGCATCCATCCGAGTAGAAAAGCAAATCGAATAAAAAATAAGGAAATTGAAAAATTGCACCATGAAATTGTGGATACCTTACAAGAAGCGGTAGACCAAGGAGGCTCAACCATACGTTCCTATGTGAACTCACAAGGCCAAATTGGAATGTTTCAGCAACAACTTTATGTTTATGGACGTAAAGGAGAAGAATGCAGACATTGTGGGCGTCCGATTGAAAAATTAGTCGTTGCTGGCAGAGGCACTCATATTTGTTCTGCTTGTCAAGCCTAACATTAGAAAAGCCCCTTCCATATACTATCCTAGTGATGTTATGGAAGGAGGATTTGGATGAGTTCGGTTCTTTCATTTTTTCTGTTGGCTCTAGCGGTGAGCCTGGATAGTTTTAGTGCAGGACTTACCTATGGCCTTAGGAAAATAAAAATTCCAATTCAATCCATTTTAATTATATCATTGTGCTCAGCCACCACCTTGCTGTTGGCCATGTTATTTGGTCAGTTTATCGAATGGATTTTATCTCCGAAGCTTACTGAAACCATCGGAGGAATCATTCTTGTAATATTGGGTATGTGGGCATTGTTTCAGGTCCTTCGCCCGCATTCTAGAAATAAAGAGCCCATTCAAATTCATGAAAAAACCATTATATTGTGGGAAATTAAATCACTTGGCTTAGTGATCCAAATATTGAGAAAGCCTTTAAAGGCAGATTTCGACCACTCCGGTACGATTACAGGTATGGAGGCTGTGCTTCTAGGTTTAGCCTTGTCCTTAGATGCATTTGGTGCCGGTGTAGGGGCAGCGATGTTAAATTTCTCTCCCATCATCCTTTCATGTTTAGTTGTGTTTATGAGCTCCTTTTTTCTTTATGCAGGAATGGCAATTGGAAAAAAAGCAACTCAGTATTCTTGGGTTCAGCCTTTAACCTTCGTACCAGGTATTGTTCTAATTTTAATTGGGGTTTGGAAGCTATAGTAGATATAGTAAAGTAGGTGAAATTTAATAATGAATACAATCGGAATTACTGGAGGGATCAGTAGCGGAAAAAGCACCGTTTCTCAAATGTTAAGGGACTGGGGGTTTACCGTTATTGATGCAGATGTTCAAGCAAAAAAAGTAGTAGAGCCAAATGAACAAGCCTACAATGAGATAATTCAAGAGTTTGGAAAAGAAATTTTATTGCCTAATGGACATATAAACCGGGCAAAACTAGGGGAAATCATTTTTAACGATCAGGCGAAAAGAGAAAAACTAAATTCAATTGTTCATCCAGCTGTACGGAAGAATATGCTTCGTCTTAAAGAAGAAGCATTTGCAAACGGTGAGAAAACCGTCTTTATGGATATCCCGCTCCTGTATGAGAGTAAACTCACTCATTTTGTTGAAAAAGTGATGGTTGTTTATGTGGAGCCTGAAGTCCAATTACGGCGTTTAATGGAACGAAATCATTTTACGGAAGAAGAAGCTCGTTCTAGAATTCGTTCACAACTCCCATTGGATGACAAAAAGAAATGGGCGGATGCCGTTATTGATAATAATGGCTCCGTTGATGAGACCAAGGCTCAATTGGAACAAATATTAAAAGAATGGAATGTCATGTGAACAGGGAGGTAGTTTCCCTGTTTTTTTTTGGCCATCTTTTGAATTAGGTAGAAGTGAATCCTTTGTATTTACCAATTCAATCCAGTTTAATCATACTTTCATACACCTTGTGATAACTAAATAAAATAGTATAGTCCAATTATGATTCTTTTTTCCTTTTTTCATAAAAACTTATCACCAATTCGAATTTAATGTGTTATACTAATTGTATAAAGGGACAACAAAAGTATAACATTATTGGAGGGAAACAGGGTATGAAGGTGGCAATCAATGGTTTCGGAAGAATTGGTAGAATGGTGTTTAGAAGAGCTATAGATAATGGGGATATCGATATTGTGGCAATTAACGCAAGCTACCCACCTGAAACGCTCGTACATCTTTTAAAATATGATACAAACCATGGGAAATGGGATGTATCCCTTTCATATACATCACAATCCATTATTGTGAATGGAAAAGAAGTTATGCTTGTCAGTGAACGGAATCCTCAAGAATTACCATGGAAACAGCTCGGAGTAGAGCTAGTGATTGAAGCAACAGGTAAGTTTAACAGTCGTGAAAAAGCAGCTTTACATTTAGACGCAGGTGCCAAGAAGGTCATACTAACTGCACCTGGTAAAGGTGAGGATATCACCATTGTAATGGGTGTCAATGATGATAAGCTTGAGCCAGAGCATGAAATTATTTCAAATGCATCTTGTACAACAAATTGTTTAGCTCCAGTTGTAAAAGTGTTAGATCAACAGTTTGGAATTGAAAACGGTTTAATGACAACGGTCCATGCATACACAAACGATCAAAAAAATTTAGATAACCCACATAAGGATTTAAGAAGAGCACGTGCTTGTGCACAATCCATCATTCCGACTTCAACTGGTGCAGCTAAGGCACTTTCTTTAGTTCTTCCTCATTTAAAAGGTAAACTACACGGAATGGCGTTACGAGTACCTACGCCAAATGTATCGCTTGTGGATTTGGTTGTAGACTTAAAGAAAGAAGTAACTGTTGAAGAGCTTCATGTTGCTTTTAAGAACGCAGCAAATGCAGAGCTTAAAGGAATTTTAAGTGTCACACACGAACCACTTGTATCCATTGATTTTAATACGAATCCGCATTCTGCAATCATTGATGCTCTTTCCACTATGGTTATTGAAGGTACAAAAGTAAAGGTCTTAGCATGGTATGATAATGAGTGGGGCTATTCTTGCCGAGTGGTTGACCTTATGAATAAAGTCATCACAATGTCAAAAGAAGGCTCAGAAGTTAGTATTTAAACCTATCAGAGACCCGCGCATTTGCGGGTCTTTTTTGCTGTTTTTAATCTATTCAGGTTTACTATTTAACGGAAAATTTTTTCAAGACTTTCTAGCCCATTTCCCTATATTTTTTGTCGAAAAGGGTAACTTAAAAAGGCACAGGCATTACAAATTCCCCCATGTAAAAGCCTGATGGAATAGGGTTAAAAAGAATGGGCTCAACGCAATATATTTTTTTTGAAAACTTATATTGCAAAACAAAAATAAACAAAGTATACTAGTCAACGTGAACTTGAAATTGACGTGGACATAATTACTTAAAGGGTTAGGACCTCTCAGGACTAACTTTCCCCCGTGGTGGTTATCGATCGTCAGTGGATGTAATTTAGTAAAGGGGGAACGGTAATGGAAACAATGGGTCGACACGTAATCTCTGAATTATGGGGTTGCGATTTTAACAAGTTAAATGATGTAGTGGAGATTGAAAAGACATTCGTGGATGCCGCTCTTAAATCAGGAGCAGAGGTTCGTGAAGTAGCTTTTCATAAATTCGCACCTCAAGGAGTTAGTGGGGTTGTCATCATTTCTGAATCTCACTTAACTATTCACAGCTTCCCAGAACATGGGTATGCAAGTATTGACGTGTATACATGTGGCGATTTAGATCCAAACATTGCCGCTGATTATATTGCCGACAGTTTAGGTGCCCAAACGAGAGAAACCATCGAACTTCCTCGTGGTATGGGTCCCGTTCAAGTAAAGCAAAACCAAGCGAAAGCATTATAAAAGCAAATCAGTAAGAGGAGACAAAGGTGTCTCCTCTTTTTCTATATGACCTTTCAAATAACCTTAGCTCTTGGCTATTCGTTCTAGGTCGTTTACAATAGAGTAAAAGACATTCGGAGGCACGTTATGGGGGTTATTAAATCTTTTATCAATCGGTACCAAAAGCAAGTCGAAACAAGGGATAATCATCCTGATGAATATTTGCAGAGTCATTATTATAAAGCTGGAACTGATAAAGTGTTTCAAACTGTTGAAGCATGGGCTAATTCCCGAAAGGATTTTACCGTTACTTCTGTATCCAAAGAACACGGGGAGATTGGTGTAAAATTGGCGAAACCCGATTCTTTATTGGTTATTACAATCATTTCACCAAGACCGTTCCAAACGGCTGTTGATTTCATGATTTCCACAGATAAATCTTCAATTGGAGGCATGTTTCCTGCTTTAAAAAGGTTAATTGTTCAATATTACGAAGAATTAGATAAACAACTTCCATATATCGGAAATAAATAATCTAGAATATTAATCCATTGTCCATCTTGTCTTGTAGGTGGATGTTGATTTTTATACAATAGAGAGAGTAAAGGATGGAGTTGAACGTCATATGAAATGCCCATCTTGCCTGAGTCACGGCACAAGAGTGTTAGATTCACGTCCTGTAGATGATAGTCGTTCCACAAGAAGAAGAAGAGAATGTGAGTCTTGCGGCCATCGTTTTACTACATTTGAGAGAGTAGAAGAAGCTCCTCTTATTGTAGTGAAAAAAGAAGGGACACGTGAAGAATTCAGTAGAGAAAAAATGTTACGTGGTCTGATTAAGGCTTGTGAAAAAAGACCGGTTTCTCTTGAACAATTAGAAAAAATAGCAAGTGAGGTAGAAGTGGAGCTAAGAAATCTAAGTACCTCTGAGGTTCAAAGTGTCGATGTGGGTGAGCTTGTTATGGACAAGCTAGCTAAAATTGATGAGGTTGCTTACGTTCGTTTTGCCTCTGTATACCGACAGTTTAAAGATATTAACGTATTCTTGGACGAGTTAAAGGATTTAATAAAAAAAGAGAAAGACAAATAGAGCCATTGTCTCAGTAGCCTGGCTCTTTTTTACTTTTCTATTGTATAAAAATGACCTGCCTATAGTTTATGCATTTCGATGTAAGGGATGAGATATATGGAAGTTAGACATTGGACGGAGTTAGTTCCAGGTGATACCTATCAAATTCAGGCATCTGGGCTTATTCAGCCAGTTTTGCAAAGGGTTGTTTCTCTTTTATATCAACCGTTGATTGGATCTACAGCTACAGCACTGTATACCACACTTTTAAGTGAATTAGAGGAAAACCGAACTCAATCCAAAAGGAACTATCATCATTTTTTAATGGCGGTCCTCAATATTCCACTCAAAGATATATTCAAAGCTCGTCTTAAACTTGAGGGAATCGGATTGTTGAGAACGTATCGGTCTAAGGTGGGGGAGGAACCGATGTATGTTTATGAATTACAGCCACCACTCAGTCCTCAAAGCTTTTTTCATGATAGTATGATGAGTTATTATCTACAGCGTAAATTAGGTGATCATCACTTTGATAGATTAAAAGATTACTTTAAAGTGGAGTCAATCCTGGACTCTTCCTCGCATGAAGAAATGACCAGGTCCTTTCATGAAGTCTTTACGTCATCCACATCTCAAGCTCCAAAGGCAATTACACCTGATGAGAATGTAGATGAAGAAAACTGGATTGATATGAATGAAGGACAAGCCCCAAAGGTTCGACCTGCTAATTTTTCGCTAGACTTATTTTATGGAGGGCTGTCTGATAATTTTATTAAGACAAAAAGCATCACTCCTCAGGTAGAAGAGACCATTTTAAAATTAGCCTATATTTATAACCTGAGTCCATTAGATATGCAAAAGGTGTTACTTGAAGCCATTGATGAACACCAGGAAGTGGACCTAGAAGAACTTCGAAAAGCTGCGAAAAGCTGGTATGAGCTTCAAAAGGGAAAAAACCTTCCAAATTTAATTCATCGCAAGCTCCCTTCTGAACCTCAAAAGGGTAAACAGGTGGAGAAACCAAAGAAATTGACAAAAGAGGAAGAATTAATTCGCTATCTTAGTGAAGTAACGCCTAAACAATTTCTAACGGACCAAGCAAATGGACATGAGCCAACAAAAAGTGATTTAGACTTAATTGAAACGATTATGGTTGAGCAAGGATTAGAACCTGGTGTTATTAATGTCCTTCTCTACTATGTTCTATTAAAACAAGATATGAGACTAACCAAAACCTATGTTCAAAAAATAGCAGGGCACTGGGCAAGGAAAAATATTCGTACGGTGAAGGAAGCATTTGAATTTGCCAAGCAAGAGAATCAAAAATTCCAAAATCAGAAGCAGTCAAGTACACGAAAGACTTCCTATAAGACTACAGGTAAAAAAGAGAGTCTTCCAGATTGGTTTGAGGAAGAAAGAAAGAGGCGTAAGGAAGTGGCGGTGGCTGCTACAAAATTCGATGATTTTGACTTTGAACTAGAACGGCGTAAATTAGAAGAAGAGTTGAAGAAAAAATAGAACTGGTGGTGAGACTGAATGGAAAAAATTCAAAGAGCATTATCACAATGGGGAAATGGCTCTTCCTTTCAACAACAATATGAACAAATGAAAAAGGAAGTACTCCAAAACTCAGAGGTCCGTCAGTTCCTACATGAACATTCAAGTCGAATTACAAAAGAAATGGTGGACAAAAACATTAACACTCTTTATGAATTTTCTACACAAAGTAAAGATTGCGGAGCTTGTCCGAGTCTAGGGGAATGTAGAAACTATATGAAGGGGTACCATCCAAGGTTAAAGTTAGTGTACGATCGAATCGAAATTTTATATGATCACTGTCCTAGAATGAAGAGGGAACAGGAAAAGAGAAAGCAAGAAAGGTTGGTCCAAAGCTTCTCTGTACCTAGTGAAATCTTGTCTGCAAAGTTTGAACATATGGATTTAGATGAGAAAGAACGTTTTATTGCTATTCGAAGAGCAAAAGACTTTACGAGAGCCTACTTGGAGGGGGCTAACCCAAGAGGCTTGTACCTATATGGTAAGTTTGGTGTTGGGAAAACATACTTGCTTGGTGCCATTGCCAATGAGTTAGCTGAACATGAAAAATCGTCCTATATTGTTCATGTTCCAGAGTTAATTCGTGAGCTTAAGAACTCGATTGGTGAATCATCACTTGAAGAGAAACTGACATCTGTCAAAAAAGCAAAAATACTGATGTTGGATGATATCGGTGCAGAAACCCTTTCAAACTGGGTAAGGGATGAAATCTTCGGTACGATTTTACAGTATCGAATGCTTGAAAAACTACCAACATTGTTTACTTCTAATTTTGACCTAACTCAATTAGAAGACCATTTTACTTTTAATAATAAAGGGGACCAAGAAGACGTGAAAGCTGGTCGTCTGATTGATCGAATTCGTGCACTTACGGATCCGGTTCCTGTTGGTGGAATGAATAGAAGAGGCTAAAAGAAGTACCAAAAGTGGTGCTTCTTTTTCTTTTTTTAGTTTTCTTGTTCTCCACTTCTAAAATGACCAAGCCCCCCATATATATGGAATCAGGGATTTCGCTTTTAAGGGGGGATTACATGTTCCAGATTCATTTTCACGATCAGGAGGAGGCAAATGACCTCATTAGGAATTTATCAAAAGTGATGTCCTCCTCTATTTTTGTGCAAGGAAATAACATTGTACAAAATTATCATTCCGTGATTATACAGTATCCTACAGAAGCACAGGATGAAGTATTGCTTCTGTTAACAGATAGCTTAAAACAATTTATTCAGCGCCGGAAAAAAGATGAATGGCTAGATTTGTTATTAGAGCAACAATATTATTATCAAGACCCAGAAGAAAGACAACAAATTTTATACATATTACACTCAATCATAGATGGGGAAAAGGATGATTTAAAAACTTTCGAACTACCAAATGACGAAGATGAGATTTTGGAGACTACTATTCGGGAGTTTCTCTTAGAACAATCTACATTTTTCTTTGAGTCGTTTGAAACATTTCGATTAAAGCCATACCTGGAACATTTAATGAGTTATTTAGACCTTGCCATTGATGAGTATAAAATGGAACAGGAGTACCAAGCGTTTGTAAGTATGTTACGGGATTTTTTAAAGGGGAGAAAGGCGAAGTACGAAAAGGTATTTTTACTTGATCAGGATGGGTTCCAATTTTTTTCGGAGGAAGGGATCCATCTAAAGAGACAAGATTTAACGAAACTGATAGACAGAAAGCTGTTAACGAACCATCCACTCTATGTTGATTCAGTCACCATCGCTCCATTGATATCGATTGCACCGAAACAAGTAAACATCTATACAGATGCCCCAGACCAAGGGATGGTCATTACCTTAAAAAATATCTTTGAAGAAAAAGTCAATGTTTATAAGCTTGAGCAATGTCCTTTTCATTTTGTGTAAGGCCTATTTTTTAGAAACCCTTGACTTTCTTAATTAGGAATTCATATAATACTGTCATAACTTAAATCATAAAAATGCAATGACGAGGACATGAGCAGGTTCTATTTGTTCCCAGAGAGGGAAGGATTAGGTGCAACCTTCCTATCAAGTAAATTTGACTTACCACCTCCGAGCATTAGCTGTGAACCATTTATGTAGTAATAGCTAACGGTAATACACCGATATCAGTATTCGAGTGGCTAATTCTCTTTTGAATTAGCAACTAGGGTGGAAACACGGGTACATAGCTCGTCCCTTTTTAGGGGCGGGCTTTTTTTATTTTTCAAATACTTTTTAAGGAGTGAATCAGATGGCTGATGTAGTAAAAGTTACGTTCCCAGATGGTGCTGTGAAGGAGTTTGAAAGAGGCACCACAACAGAAGATATTGCAGCTTCCATTAGTCCAGGATTAAAGAAAAAAGCCATCGCTGGTAAGCTGAATGGCGAGCTAATTGATTTGCGCTGGCCAATTCAAGAAGATGGAGCTATTGAAATTGTGACACAAGACGCAAATGAAGCGTTAGAAATAATGAGGCACTCAACGGCACACCTAATGGCACAAGCGATTAAACGTTTGTATCCAAGTGTAAAGCTAGGGGTCGGTCCTGTTATTGAAAATGGTTTTTACTATGACATGGATTTAGAAGTATCTCTAACTCCAGAGGATCTTCCAGCTATTGAAAAGGAAATGAACAAGATCATTGGTGAAAATCTTGAAATCGTTCGAAAAGAAGTTTCAAGAGATGAAGCACATGCCCGTTTTGCTAAAATTGAAGACCCATATAAATTAGAGCTACTTGAAGCGATTCCTGCAGATGAAAAGGTTTCGATCTATGAGCAAGGTGAATTCTTCGACCTATGCCGAGGAGTGCACGTTCCTTCCACTGGAAAAATTAAAGAATTTAAACTATTAAGCATCTCTGGTGCATACTGGCGTGGAGACAGCAAAAACAAAATGCTTCAACGTGTTTATGGAACAGCCTTCTTCAAGAAGGAAGACCTAGCTGAGCACCTTCGTTTGCTTGAGGAAGCAAAAGAGCGTGACCACCGTAAGCTAGGAAAAGAGTTGGACCTATTTACAATTTCACAAAAGGTTGGTCAAGGTCTTCCACTTTGGTTACCAAAAGGTGCTACAATTCGCCGTACCATCGAGCGTTATATTGTAGATAAGGAAATTAAGCTTGGCTATGATCACGTTTATACTCCAGTACTTGCTAGTGTAGAGTTATATAAAACAAGCGGTCACTGGGATCACTATCAAGACGATATGTACCCAGTTATGCCAATGGATAACGAGGACTTGGTACTTCGTCCAATGAACTGTCCGCACCATATGATGGTGTATAAAAATGATATTCACAGTTATCGTGAACTTCCAATTCGTATTGCTGAGCTTGGTACAATGCACCGTTACGAAATGTCAGGAGCTCTGTCAGGACTACAACGTGTACGTGGAATGACTCTAAATGATGCACACGTGTTTGTTCGTCCGGATCAAATTAAGGAAGAGTTCATCCGTGTCGTAAACTTAATTTTAGAAGTATATAAAGACTTTGGTCTTGAGGATTACTCATTCCGTTTGTCCTACCGTGATCCAGAGGATAAAGAAAAATACTTTGACGATGATGCAATGTGGGAAAAAGCACAGGCTATGTTAAAGGATGCAATGGACGAAATCGGCTTAGAGTATTTTGAGGCAGAAGGAGAAGCAGCATTCTACGGACCTAAGTTAGACGTGCAAGTTCGTACAGCATTAGGTAAGGATGAAACTTTATCCACTGTTCAATTAGACTTCTTACTTCCTGAAAGATTCGATCTAACTTACGTAGGAGAAGACGGCAAGCAGCATCGCCCAGTCGTTATCCACCGTGGTGTCGTTTCAACAATGGAACGCTTCGTAGCCTTCTTAATTGAAGAATACAAAGGAGCATTCCCAACTTGGTTAGCACCGGTTCAAGCTGTTGTGATTCCAGTATCTCCTGATGTTCATTACGATTACGCACGTAAGGTAAAAGAAGTTTTAAAAGCAGAAGGTATCCGTGTTGAATTGGATGATCGCGATGAAAAAATGGGTTATAAAATCCGCGAAGCACAAATGCAAAAAACACCTTACATGTTAGTTGTAGGGGACCAAGAAGCTCAGGATGAGGCTGTTAATGTTCGTAAATATGGAGAGCAAAAATCAGAGACCATTTCTCTAGATGCTTTCATTGCTAAGATAAAAGAAGAAGTGTCACGCTAGTTGAGGTTAGAGGCAGCAGGTTTTGCTGCCTCTTTTGTATAATCAAAGTGTAAACAAAGGGGAAAAGGATAATGAACAAAAACGAAGCGGTTGAATTCTCACAAAAATTTATTGAATCTGAATTCCCGCAGTGTGAAGCAGCGTTCCTATGTGGGAGTGCAGCAAGGGGAGAAATGAAGAGCACTTCTGATCTAGATCTACTTATTTTTGATAGTAAAGTGAAGCCCTACCGTCAAGGAGTCATATGGAATTCACAACCAATTGAATTCTTTGTTTTAAATGATGAGAGATTAGAAGAACGAAATCAGCAGGATAAGGATTTAGGCAGACCAATCATAGCCAATATGCTTCACCAAGGCGTTTCTTTAAAAGATGATGGTAAAAATGAAGCTCGTAAAAACAACGTAGCTGAGTATTTGAAACAAGGACCTAACCCCTTATCGGAAGCTTTTATTGAAGCTTCCCGATATTTTGTATTTGACCTTCTTGATGATTTTGAGGATAGTGTGAACCGTCAAACTGCCATAGAAACCATGCACAGATTGAGTGTGGACTTTGCTGAAATGGTTTTACGATATAATGGCAAATGGATTGGAAGAGGAAAAGCATTAACCAAGGAACTATATAATTTTGATCCACAGTTTGCAGAAGAATACTATTCTGCTTTAGATGTATTTTACAAAGAGGATGATAAAGAGCCTTTTATAAACCTTGTAAAAGCCTTCTATGAACAGCTTGGTGGACCTTTGTTTGCTGGATTTCATCGTTATTTTTAAAAAAATGGTTGCAAAGTAGTCTTCTAGTTGTTACAATTGCTTTTGTTGAAAAAAGCCACAACGGTCCTACATTTGACACGCTGTCGGATGTATGGTAATCTAATAAAGGTTAACTGAATACGGTTTGTATATGTAAAAGTAGAAGCATCCCCGCTTCTCACCTGATTGACGCTAAAGCAGTTGGCAGGTAAGTTATTTTTTCTGTTAAAATGATAGATGGCGGGGCGTATTGTGCGCACCGCCATTTTTGTTGTTTTTACAACTATGACCTTGCTAACACACTTACGTTAAAACAATTCAAACGTTGTATTCGAATTTTTTGGAGGTGGCTCTTATTAGCAAAGGAGACATGATCGTAAACGAGGGCATTCGCGCTCGTGAGGTTCGTTTAATTGATGCCAATGGCGATCAGCTTGGTATTAAATCCCGTGTAGAAGCATTAGAAATTGCTGCCACGCGCAATCTTGACCTGGTGTTAGTAGCACCTAGTGCAAAACCGCCTGTTGCTCGTATTATGGACTTCGGTAAATACCGTTTCGAACAACAGAAGAAAGAAAAAGAAGCTCGTAAAAAGCAAAAGATCATCAATGTGAAAGAAGTTCGTTTAAGTCCGACAATTGATGAGCATGACTTTAATACAAAGCTTCGTAATGCAATTAAATTCCTTGAAAAAGGCGATAAGGTAAAAGCCTCTATCCGCTTTAAAGGGAGAGCAATTACACATAAAGAAATCGGCCATAAGGTACTTAGTCGATTTGCTGAAAGCTGTTCAGAGGTAAGTTCTATTGAATCTGCCCCTAAAATGGACGGCCGTTCAATGTTTTTAGTATTAGCCCCGAAAAACGAGAAGTAATGGACTAAGGAGGAATTTCATAATGCCTAAAATGAAAACTCACCGTGGCTCTGCTAAGCGTTTCAAAAAGACTGGTTCAGGCAAACTGAAGCGTTCTAAAGCATACACTAGCCACTTGTTCGCAAATAAATCACAAAAGCAAAAGCGTAAGCTTCGTAAAGGTACTGTTGTATCTAAAGGTGATTTCAAACGTATTCGTCATATGTTAGACAACTTATAAGAAAATGCTCTGATTAGGAGGGAACAAATATGCCACGCGTAAAAGGCGGAACTGTTACACGTAAACGTCGTAAAAAAGTCATTAAATTAGCCAAAGGTTATTTCGGTTCAAAACATAGATTATATAAAGTAGCAAACCAACAAGTTATGAAATCTTATAACTATGCTTACCGCGATCGTCGTCAAAAGAAGCGCGACTTCCGTAAGCTTTGGATTGCTCGTATCAATGCAGGTGCTCGTCTAAACGGTCTTTCTTACAGCCGTTTCATGCACGGTCTAAAACTTGCTGGTATCGAAGTTAACCGTAAAATGTTAGCTGACCTTGCTATCCATGATGAAAAAGCATTCACTGAGTTAGCAAATGCAGCAAAATCTCAACTTCAAAAGTAATGAACGGTAAAAAGCCACCCTTTGTTGGGTGGCTTTTTGTTTAGGTTAATATAGTGGTGCTGTAATATAAAAGGGGAAAGTGTACTATGGAGATAATCAGATAAATGCGAGCTTATGATTATAAAAATTTAAGCATTGGATTTCCAATAGAGTGTCAGGAATTTCTGATAGAAGCCTGAAGTTTTCCGATACACGATAACGAATCTCCGATAGAAGCCCAAAGTTTCCCGATAGGCAGTCTAGAATTCCAGATAGAAGACTTGCTTTTCCAACATACTCCGGTAAACACCCTAATAATCGGAGGAATTCCATAAAAATTCCATCAATAAAGAGAGGAGGAATACAATGATATATAAATTTATCTTCTTCTACCTACTAATCTTCAACATCTGGGGCTACATTCTCATGGCCATAGACAAAAAAAGAGCCATCAAACAAAAACATCGAATCTCTGAAAAGTTCATATGGCAAATTGCCTTTATTGGGGGAGCCATTGGTATTTATATGGGGATGAAAAAATTTCGACATAAAACATTACATAAGGTTTTTGTATATGGTGTGCCTGCTGTTATTGTTTTGCATGCGCTGGTAATAATTGCATTAGGGATTTATATGAAAGACTAATGAACCTTGTCATAGAGACAAGTCAGATTGTATATGTATGTAGTAACCCCATGTACAGACAATCAAGATTATACAGCGAAAGCGGGTGATCACATGGATAGTACAATGACGCTGTTGTTTTCATTTGTAGAAACAGGTGGAATCTTAGCTCCCGTTATATTTGTTTCGTTTCATATTTTACGACAATTTTTCTTCATCCCCGTACCAGTGGTATGTATGGCTGGAGGAATATTATTTGGAACGACATTTGGGACGTTGTTTTCCATTATAGGACTGATGGTTTCTTGTTTACTGTTTTACATGGTTATTGAGAAAATGCCAAAAACATATGAAAAGCTAATGAAAGTAAAGGTTAAGTGGTTTGGACCTCACTCTCGTTTAACAATGGGGCAAATTACAATCTTAAGGTTAATTCCATTTATCCATTATCACCTCCTAAACGTATGTATGATGGACCGTGCCCGAAGTTTTACAAGATATGTTATCGGAGCCTTTTGGTCTAACCTTCCTCTTGCTTTCTTTTACACTGTTTTTGGAGAATTTATCAGTGGTTTCACACCAACCATTGCGGTCGTTATCCTCGTAGCTTTATCCGTTTTATTTTATATTCTTCGTGAAAAGGTTACCGTCTTTAAGTGGAAAGAATTCTTCCCTAAGGCACCTTCTGAAGGATAAACAGGTTTGGAGACCTCTTTAATTAGGGGTCTCTTTTCTTTTTTCTACTTTTGATATAATAAATCCAGCACCCATCATAGAGAGAAGGAGTCTGTTATGTTAAACCTCAATAAGTTGTTTCAAATGCAACGTGATTTGGACCAAACAATAGAAGAAAAAAATAATCTGTTAACGGATGACTTGTTTGAGAGGAAAGTTTTTGCTTTTATCGTCGAGATGGCGGAATTAGCAAACGAAACGCGTTGTTTTAAATTTTGGAGTCAGAAAGGTCCATCTGAAAAACAAGTATTATTGGAGGAATACGTAGATGGTGTACACT
Source organism: Bacillus carboniphilus (assembly GCF_039522365.1). Lineage (GTDB taxonomy): Bacteria > Bacillota > Bacilli > Bacillales > JC228 > Bacillus_BF > Bacillus_BF carboniphilus. The sequence goes on from NZ_BAAADJ010000023.1 coordinate 138,166, forward strand.
TTTTACTTTCCATTGGAATCGAGAAAAACTTTGACTCAATTGAAATCGATTGGGAGAAAGTAAAGAAGGGAACAAGCAGTTTAACAACCCATTTTCTAAAAATAAATGAAGATGTTTTACAATACCGCTCGGCCCCAACCATAGAAACTTATAGCCAACTTTGCTATTCTTATTTTGAATTAGCCCATTTGTTGAACTTTACTTTACAGGAAGTCGAGCAAGCTTATTTGAAAAAGAATGAAATTAACTATCAAAGACAAGAATCGGGGTATTAGTAATTTTTACAATTTTAGAAAAGGTTTGTATAATAAGAAACAGAGGGCTCCTCGATTTGTACATAAGCAGTTGAGTGAGGATAAAAAAAGGGAGGTCAAATGATGACGAAACTAGATGAAACGTTAACAATGTTAAAAGACCTAACAGATGCAAAAGGGATTCCTGGGAATGAAAGAGAACCTAGGGAAGTAATGAAAAAATACATAGAACCATTTGCCGATGAAGTAACAACAGATGGTTTAGGAAGCTTAATTGCCAAAAAAGTCGGAGATGCGAATGGACCAAAAGTGATGGTCGCTGGGCACCTTGATGAAGTTGGTTTTATGGTAACGAACATTGATGACAAAGGGTTTGTTCGTTTCCAAACAGTTGGTGGCTGGTGGTCACAAGTTATGCTAGCTCAAAGAGTAACCATTGTTACAAAAAAAGGTGATATTACTGGAGTAATCGGTTCAAAGCCGCCACATATTTTACCTCCAGAAGCTCGTAAAAAGCCAGTGGATATTAAGGATATGTTTATTGATATTGGTGCTTCTAGTAAAGAAGAAGCATTCGAGTGGGGCGTAACTCCAGGGGATATGATCGTTCCTTACTTCGAGTTTACAGTCATGAATAACGAAAAAATGCTACTTGCTAAAGCATGGGATAACCGTATTGGTTGTGCAATTGCTATAGATGTTCTGAAAGGATTAAAAGGTCAAGATCATCCAAATGTAGTATACGGAGTTGGTACGGTTCAAGAAGAAGTAGGATTACGTGGTGCGAAAACCGCTGCTAATCAAATCCAACCGGATATTGGTTTCGCTGTTGACGTAGGTATTGCAGGAGATACTCCTGGCGTTACGGATAAAGAAGCTTTAAGTAAGATGGGCGATGGACCTCAAATTATTCTTTATGATGCTTCCATGGTTTCTCATAAAGGACTTCGTGACTTTGTAACAGGTGTTGCGGATGAATTGAACATTCCATACCAATTTGACTATGTTCCAGGTGGGGGTACTGATTCAGGTGCTATTCACTTAACAGCAAATGGGGTACCGAACCTTGCAATTACGATTGCAACAAGATATATCCATTCGCATGCAGCGATTTTACACCGAGATGATTATGAGAATGCGGTTAAATTGATTACCGAAGTTATTAAGCGTCTTGATAGAGAAACAGTTGATACAATTACTTTTGACTAATTAAAGAAGCCTGATGGGGTAAAAATGATACCCTATCAGGTTTTTTTGTTTATGGGTGGATGCTTTTAAGAGAAAAGTGGAATTAACTGTAAGAAAACTCTTAGAAGATAAGGTTTCCGAGAGAAATGTGGTATTAACTGTATAAAAACACACAAAAAAATAAAATTTCTGACAGAAAATTTCCAATATATATAAAAAAACTCTCAGAAATTTGCCTTCTGAGAGTTTCTTTATAATTAAAAGGAAAATAGTTACTCTTTATAAACTTATCTCTTCAACCCTTGCTCTAACGTTTCAAGCATTTCTTTCTTATCAGCTTCACTCGAATTTTGCCAAATGATTTCAAAAAGGACACCTAGACCTGGAAGCATTTTTTCTTCACCACTAGAAATCGCATCCACAATCGTATCTTGAAGCTGCCCTTGATCATTATCAGTTACGTTATGCAATATGGCTGCTCTTAAGTTTAATCCCATTTTAATCTTCCTCCTACATTTCAATATTCTGCTGAACATAGCATTCCACAACTACAAGTTTATTATGTGCTTCGATTCATGTATAATTCGAAAAAGAAGCTGACTGAAGAAGGAGAGACCAATCTTGAAATGGATCCAATCCGTTCAAAACGAAAAAGTTAAAGAGTGGAAGAAGCTTTTACAGAAAAAAGGCCGTGACCATACGAATCAATACATAGTTGAAGGTTTTCATTTAGTTGAAGAGGCTTGTCAGAATCCGTCTGTTGTCCAGGCCATTATGGTAAGGCAAGATATTGATTTACCTGACTGGGCACCACCATCCATTGACACCTATCAAATATCTCCAGAAGTGGCTAAGGCAATTTCAGATACAGAAACTAACCAGGGCATTTTTGCCATTTGTTCAAAAGTTGAACCATCCATTTCAAAAGGGGCAAAGTCCTATCTTTTATTGGATGCTGTTCAAGACCCAGGAAATTTGGGGACCATTATTCGCACGGCGGATGCAGCTGGAGTAGATGTCATTATTCTAGGTGAGGGAACAGCTGATGTTTACAATCCTAAGGTATTAAGAAGTGCACAGGGGAGTCATTTTCATGTCCCAATCATGAAAGGCAATTTATCTGAATGGATAAGTAAACTCCAATCTCAAGGGGTTACGGTATATGGGTCGAGTCTACAAGGAGCCAAGCCATACCAATCAGTAAAACCTCAATCACCATTTGCACTTATATTAGGTAACGAGGGAAATGGTGTTGATCCGTCTGTTCTGGAGAAAACAAATGAAAACTTATATGTCCCCATTTATGGGAAAAGTGAATCATTAAATGTGACGATTGCAGGAGGTATCCTTCTATACCACCTTGTGCATGCTGTACATGAAGAGTAAACAAAAGCTCATTTGAAATTTATTTCGTTTCATACTATAATGTGGTAGCAAGTACTGTCGTATTTCCATATACTAAGAAATACATAAATATTTTGTAAAAACGATGATAGAGAAAAGTACTTTGTTAAAAATCCATAAAGGGAGAAAATGCCTAAGACTGAGAGCATTTTCATGGGATTGGCAAAGGAAGTTCACCTCTTGAGTTGGCATCGGGACCATCCTTCGAGTACGAAAGATGTAAAGATGCCCCGGCAAATGGCCGTTATCTAAATGAAGCTGGACACCAGTGTATCTTTTTGGTGTCAATTAGGGTGGTAACGCGAACGTCTCGTCCCTTTATGGGGAGTGGCGTTTTTTTGTTGTTAACGAAATTATTAAATCGCCTATTATGGAGAATTTTTAAAGAAATGTGTCTCCGGCCAGCTCCAGCGCCTAGCCCCTCGAGGTCACAAGCCAATCCGACATGAAGGTTAAAGAACAACCTTCCTGCCGGCTCGTCTTGTGCTTGTCGGGGCTGATCGAGGCGCTTACGCATTTGTACTTTGTCTCAAAAAACATGGAATAAAGGAGGATTTCCAAGATGGAACAACGATTAAAAGAATTAGAACAAGAAGCGATTCAGAAGGTTCAAACAGCATCCAGCTTAAAAGAGCTTAATGATGTTCGTGTCGCTTATTTAGGTAAGAAAGGACCCATCACTGAAGTGTTAAGAGGTATGGGGAAGCTTTCTGCTGAAGAAAGACCAAAAATGGGAGCTTTAGTTAATGAAGTTAGAGAACATATCTCAGCTGAAATTGAAACAAAGCAAGTTGCTTTAGAAGAACAGGCTATCCAAGAAAAGCTTGCTGGGGAAACGATTGATGTAACCCTACCAGGTCGTCCTGTAAAGGTTGGAAACCATCATCCATTGACTCGAGTCGTTGAGGAAGTGGAAGACTTATTTATTTCGATGGGCTATGAAGTAGCAGAAGGTCCTGAAGTTGAAACGGATTATTACAACTTCGAGGCTCTAAATCTTCCGAAAGGTCACCCTGCTCGTGATATGCAGGATTCTTTCTACATTACAGAAGAAATGCTTCTACGTACTCATACCTCTCCTGTTCAAGCTAGAACGATGGAAAAGCATAAAGGAAAAGGGCCAGTTAAAATCATTTGCCCAGGAAAAGTATATCGTCGTGATTCCGATGATGCTACTCACTCTCACCAATTTACACAAATCGAGGGATTAGTTATTGATCGGAATATTCAGATGAGCGACTTAAAAGGAACGCTAAATGTTTTCGCCAAGAAAATGTTCGGAGAAGAACGAGAAATTAGACTACGTCCAAGCTTCTTCCCATTCACAGAGCCATCAGTAGAAATGGATATCTCTTGTAAAATTTGTGGAGGTTCAGGCTGTAACGTATGTAAGGGAACAGGTTGGATAGAAATCCTAGGTGCTGGTATGGTGCATCCAAATGTTCTTGAGATGGCAGGCTTTGACCCAAATGAATACACAGGATTTGCATTTGGAATGGGTCCTGAAAGAATTGCGATGTTGAAATACGGAATCGAAGACATCAGACAATATTATACAAATGATATTCGTTTACTAAGACAGTTCGCTGTACATGAATAAAGGATCGGAGGTTACACAATGTTAGTTTCATACAATTGGTTAAAAGATTATGTAGATTTATCTGGTACAACACCAGAAGAATTAGCTGAAAAAATTACCAGAACGGGAATTGAAGTAGAGTCAGTTGATCCTGTTAGTGAAGGCATTAAAGGTGTAGTAGTTGGCTATGTGAAAGAGTGTGTTCAGCATCCAAATGCGGATAAATTAAATAAATGCCAAGTGGATCTTGGAGAAGAAACGGTTCAAATTATTTGCGGAGCACCTAACGTGGCTCAAGGTCAAAAGGTAGCAGTAGCAACAGTTGGTGCAGTGTTGCCAGGGAACTTCAAAATCAAGAAGGCGAAACTTCGTGGTGAAGAATCGAACGGTATGATTTGCTCTTTACAAGAACTAGGATATGAAGCAAAGGTCATTTCAAAGGATTACTCAGAAGGTATTTTTGTCTTCCCTGAAAATGTAGAAGTGGGACAAGATGCTATTGAACTGCTTAACTTACATGACAAAATTTTAGAGCTGGGCTTAACACCAAATCGTTCAGATTGTTTATCTATGTTAGGTGTAGCTTATGAGGTGGCAGCTATTTTAGGAAAAGATGTTAAGCTTCCTGATGTTCCAGCTTCTCAAGCCACTAATTCGACTTCTGATTATATTGATATCCGTGTAGATGTACCAGAAGATAATCCATTATATGTAGCTAAAATCGTGAAAAATGTTACGATTGCTCCATCTCCATTATGGTTGCAAAACCGTCTAATGGCAGCTGGAATTAGACCACATAACAATATTGTCGATATTACAAACTATATTTTATTAGAATATGGTCAACCGCTACACGGTTTTGACTATGACCGTCTTGGTTCAAAAGAAATCTTGGTTAGAAGAGCTCACGAAGGCGAGAAAATCGTAACTTTAGATGATGCAGAAAGAACATTAAGCGCAGACCACCTTGTTATTACAAACGGTAATGAGCCTGTAGCTGTAGCCGGAGTAATGGGTGGTGCTAATTCTGAGGTACAACCCGATACGAAAACGGTCTTAATTGAGTCTGCACTTTTCAATTCCTTAACAGTAAGAAAAGGCTCAAAAGATCTTGGGCTTAGAAGTGAAGCAAGTAACCGTTTCGAAAAAGGGGTAGACCCTGAACGTGTTCGATTGGCTGCTGAAAGAGCAGCCGAATTGATGGCTGACCTTGCAGGTGGAGAAGTCGTAGAAGGTACTGTTGAGGTTGATACGTTAAAAGCGGAGCCTGTTGTGATTGAAGTTACAATTGAAAAGGTTAATCGAGTTCTAGGTACTGAGCTTACTGGAGAAGAGATGAGTCAGCTTCTTGACCGTCTAAAGATTGCTCATGAAATAAGTGAGGAAAAGCTTGTGGTTACACCTCCAACAAGAAGAGGAGATTTACTAATCCCTGAGGATATTATCGAAGAGATTGGCCGTTTGTATGGCTACGATAACCTACCATACACATTACCAAGAGGTGAGTTTAACCCAGGGTCACTTACTCCGTACCAAAGGAAACGAAGAGTAACTAGACAAATTTTAGAAGGTACAGGTCTATACCAAGTACTTACTTACTCATTAACATCAAAAGAAAAAGCACAAAAATATGCACTTGAAACAAGAGAGCCAATCACACTAGCGATGCCTATGAGTGAAGAGAGAAGCCAATTGCGACTAAGTGTATTACCTGGACTAATTGAAGTCATCCAATTCAACCAAGCTCGTCAAAATGAAAGTGTAGCCATTTATGAAATTGGATCTGTATTTTTATCCAATGGATTAAATGAACTTCCTACCGAAAAAGAACATTTGGCAGGAGCACTTGCTGGAGATTGGATGAACCATGCATGGCAGGGTGAAAAGAAACCGGTCGACTTCTATGTTGCAAAAGGTGTATTAGATGTATTATTCGAGAAGCTTGATGTTGCTTCTAAAGTAGAGTATAAACCAGCACAAATTGAAGGAATGCACCCTGGACGTACCGCTGAAGTTTCTCTAAGTGGTCAAAAATTAGGTTTCGTAGGTCAATTACACCCAAGTGTACAAAAAGAGCATGACCTTAAAGATACGTATGTATTTGAGCTAGATCTGTCTCTATTATTTAATGAAGAAACGAAGGCACTACAGTATCAGGCAATTCCTCGTTTCCCATCCATTACTAGAGATATCGCTCTTATTCTAGACTCAGGGGTCCTTGCAGGTGATGTGAAAAAGTCTATCCTTGCTGCTGGAGGAAAACTGTTAAAAGAAGTTTCTGTTTTTGATGTGTATGAAGGAGAACATATGGAGCCTGGTAAGAAATCTATTGCCTTCTCGTTAAAATACTACGACCCAGAAAAAACATTAACTGATGAAGAAGTAGTGAAAGCACATGATAAAGTATTAGAGGCTGTTCAAGAACAATTTGGAGCTTCATTAAGAGGAGCATAAACATTGGAGGCTGACCTTATAAAAGGACAGCCTCTTTACTCTTCCCAACTTATTCGCTTTCATGGTAAGATAAAGAGAAACTAAAATCAGTGTTTCTTTCCGTTGCTATACGGAAAAAGGAGATGAAACCATTTGTCTCAACCTAAAAAAAATAAAACGACAGTCGACATTTACGGACAACAATATGTAATAGTGGGTCCGGAAGCAACTAGTCATATGCGATTAGTAGCTACTTTAGTGGATGATAAAATGAGAGAGATTGCTGCAAGTAATCCTTCTTTAGATAGTACGAAACTGGCTGTGTTAACAGCAGTGAATGCCGTTCATGATCATTTAGTATTGAAGGAAAAAGTCGAACGTCTCGAAAAAGAGCTAGAGAGAGAAAGAAAGGAGTAGTCATGTTAGATTTAATTATCTTCCTTCTTTTAATTGTGGGGTTAATTATCGGTCTTAAAAGAGGTTTTATATTACAAGCTATACATATGGTAGGTTTTATCGTTTCATTCATTCTTGCATACGTTTACTATGATAATTTGGCACCTAAACTAAAGTTATGGATTCCATACCCAACCTTCGGGGATAGTGAAACCTTCACGATGTTGTTTGAATCTATGAATTTAGATTCTGCTTATTATCATGCTATTGCTTTTGCTATTATCTTTTTTGCTACAAAGATTTTACTACAAATTATTGGTTCCATGATGGATTTCGTTGCTCACTTACCAGTTGTGAAGCAATTGAATGTATGGGCAGGGGGAGCATTAGGATTTCTAGAAGTTTATTTAATGGTCTTTATTGTGTTATACATCGCAGCTTTACTACCCATCGATTTTATCCAAGGACCAATGAGTAGTTCATTCATGGCAAAAACAATCGTTACAAATACACCAATCTTCTCAAGTTCCATTCAAGATTTATGGTTTCAATATTTAGACGTATAAACTTCTCTTTATGGAGAAGTTTTCTTTTTGTGTGGCAAAAGAGACATTTATTCCGAACTTTTTGTAGTCTAGTACGTAAACATGGTAAAGTTTATTATGTGGAAAACTTTAGCTATAGCTAAAAGTAGGTGAAAATCACTTGGCGGATAAAAAACAAATTGTTCGTTTATTAGAGACAATTGCAATATATATGGAACTAATGGGGGAAAATCCCTTTAAAATATCAGCTTTTCGGAAAGCGGCTATTGCTTTAGAAAAAGATGAAAGAAGCTTAGAACAAGTAAAGGATTATACCTCGATATCTGGAATTGGGAAAGGAACGGCGAGCGTAATTGAAGAGTTTATCTTAGTAGGCGAATCAAAACTACTAAACGAGTTGAAAGACCAAGTACCTAGTGGGCTTATTCCATTACTTCAATTACCTAGCCTAGGAGGTAAAAAAATTGCAAAGCTCTACAAGGAGCTTGCAATTACGAATGTTGAGGAACTGAAAGCCTGCTGTGAGCAAGGTAAAGTGGCGAACTTAACAGGCTTTGGTAAGAAAACAGAAGAAAAAATTCTACAAGCCATTCTTGATATAGGGAATCAACCCCATCGTTTACCGATAGCGGCTGTACTCCCAGTCGTAGAATATGTAGAGTCCTATCTTTCTTCCATTAAAGAAATTGAGCGTTTCTCCAAAGCTGGTAGCCTTAGAAGAGTAGAGGATACTGTGAAGGATCTTGATTTTGTAATTGCAACCAAGTCGCCTGATCAAGTTAAAGACAAGCTGTTGGCAATGAAAGGTATCAAAGATATTATCTCAAAAGGAAATACAAAAGTCTCGATTGTAGTGGAAGGAGACTTTGGGCTTTCCATTGATTTTAGGCTTGTTACGATGGCGGAGTTTGCTACCACACTCCATCATTTTACTGGATCTAAGGATCATAATGTTCGAATGAGGCAAATTGCTAAAGACAGACAGGAGAAAATAAGCGAATACGGAGTAGAGGATATAGAATCTGGAGAAGTCCGTACTTTTGAAAATGAAAAAGCTTTTTATCAACACTTTGATTTGCCTTATCTTCCTCCAGAAATTCGAATGGATGGAAAAGAAATAGATATTTTTAATAAAGAGTGTGGTTTGATAGAAATGGATGATATAAAAGGGGATCTCCACATGCACACCACGTGGAGTGACGGTGCACACACTCTTGAAGAAATGATACAAGCCTGTATTCAAAAAGGTTATGCCTATATGGCTATTACAGATCACTCCCAGTATTTAAAAGTGGCGAATGGGTTGACAAAAGACAGAGTACTAAAGCAAAAGGATGAGATTGCAAAGCTTCAAGAAAAATATCCAGAAATACACATCTTTTCTGGAATCGAAATGGACATATTACCGGATGGGTCTCTAGATTATGAGGATGATGTATTAAAGGAGCTTGACTTTGTTATTGCTTCTATTCATTCTAGTTTCCAACAACCAACAAAGAAAATAATGAACCGTCTTAAAAACGCGCTAGCTAATCCATTTGTTGATTTAATCGCACATCCGACTGGAAGAATAATAGGGCGTCGGTCTGGGTATGAAATTGATTTAGATATGCTAGTTGAATTGGCTGCAGAAACAGAAACGGCTTTAGAGTTAAATGCTAATCCCAATCGACTCGATTTACAATATGAATCAATACGCAAAGCAAAACAAGCAGGAGTTCAGCTTTGTATTAATACAGATGCCCATCACAAAGCGTCTCTAGCATTTATGGACATTGGTGTAGCTTACGGGAGAAAAGGCTGGCTAGATAGGTCTGATGTCATCAATGCAATGTCCAAAGAAAGCCTCATACAATATTTAAAAAAAAATAGATAAATCGTTATCAATTGATAGAAACGGGGGTTTATCGGTTGAATCCTAAAGTATATAGAACACTAGAATTTTTAAAAATGAAAGAGCAGCTTTTAACCTATGCGGCCTCTGAATTAGGTAAAAATCGATTAAAAGATTTATACCCTTCTTCTGATTTTTCAGATGTACAAAGAAGTCAAGAAGAAACAGATGAAGCCTATACAGTTCTTCGATTAAAGGGACATGTTCCTCTCGACGGAATTTTTGATATCCGAGCATTTGTGAAACGAGCAGAAATTGGCTCGATGTTGTCAGCAGTCGAGTTAGTACAGATAGCGAGTACTATTCGTACCAGTAGACAAATGAAGAAATTTATTGAAGAGCTTATGGAGGAAGAAGAATTATCACTACCTATTCTGCAACAGCAAGTAGAAGGAATTCCTCATTTAATGGAATTAGAAAAAGAAATTACGGACTCGATTGATGAACAAGGATATGTATTAGACCATGCTAGTGATACCCTTCGAACGGTACGAAATCAAATTCGTTCAAAGGAATCTAGAATCCGGGAAAAACTAGACTCACTTGTACGTTCATCTAACGCGCAAAAAATGCTTTCTGATGCAATTGTAACGATTCGTAATGAACGATACGTTTTACCTGTAAAGCAGGAGTATCGCTCTCATTATGGAGGAATTGTTCACGACCAATCTTCTTCAGGTCAAACTTTGTTTATTGAGCCACAGGTAGTGGTCGAATTGAATAATGATCTACAAGGTTTACGGGTAAAAGAACAGCAAGAAATTGAAAGAATATTAACTTCTCTCTCCAATCAAGTAGGAGAGGAAGCAGACTCTATTCGTTTTACAGTGGGTGTATTAACAGAACTTGATTTCTATTTTGCGAAAGCACGATTTAGTAAGACCTACAGAGGAACAAAACCTTTCTTAAATAATGAAGGAAAAGTATCTTTAAAACGAGCGAGACACCCTCTAATTCCGATTGATGAAGTTGTTGAAAATGATATATGGCTAGGAGAAGATTTTACAACCATCGTAATCACCGGGCCGAATACTGGGGGTAAGACGGTAACCTTAAAAACGATGGGGTTATCCGTCTTAATGGCACAAGCGGGACTTTTCGTACCCGCACAAGAGGGCTCTGAAATCGGAATTTTTAAGTCTGTTTATGCGGACATTGGAGACGAACAATCCATTGAACAAAATTTAAGTACATTCTCCTCTCATATGGTGAACATCGTTGATATTTTAGAAAATGCAGATGGAGATAGTCTTGTGTTGTTCGATGAACTAGGAGCAGGAACAGACCCTCAAGAAGGGGCAGCACTGGCTATATCTATCCTTGATGAAGTCTATCAGAGAGGGGCAAGAGTCGTAGCTACTACCCATTATCCAGAATTAAAAGCCTATGGATATAACCGAGAAGGAGTCGCGAATGCCTCTGTTGAATTTGATGTAGAGACTCTAAGTCCGACGTATAGGCTACTGATTGGTGTACCAGGGAGAAGTAATGCGTTCGAGATTTCAAAAAGACTTGGTCTTCAAGATAATATTATAAATCGTGCTCGCTCATTGATGAGTGAAGATCGTCAAGAAGTAGATTCCATGATTGCCTCTTTAGAAAGTAATCGAAAGAAAGCAGAAACTGCTTGGGAAGAGGCTAGGGATTACCTGAAAGATGCGGAAGACATTCATAAAGATTTACAGAAGCAGATGTCTGAGTATTACGAGAAAAAAGATGAACTTATCAATAAAGCAAAAGAAAAGGCAAACAAACTTGTTGAGGAAGCTAAAAGAGAAGCTGAAACTATCATCCATGAACTGAGGAAGCTTCGCCTTGAGAAAAATGCTGAAGTTAAAGAGCACGAGTTAATAGATGCTAGAAAGAGGCTGGATGAGGCTGCCCCAGAAATTAAAAAGGGACCTAAGAAAAAAAGTACTTCCGAAAAAAGAAGTTTGTTCCCTGGGGATGAGGTTAAGGTCATCAGCTTCGGACAAAAAGGAACCCTTGTGGAAAAGGTATCAAATAGTGAATGGCAAGTTCAAATTGGTATCTTAAAAATGAAGGTTAGTGAAGAGGATATCGAGTGGCTTAAAACACCAAAGCCGGTTGAAACGAAACCTTTAGCGACAGTGAAAGGGAAAGATTATCATGTCAACCTGGAGCTCGATTTACGTGGAGAACGCTATGAGGATGCACTCTTAAGAGTTGAGAAATATATTGATGATGCTTTACTGGCAGGTTATCCAAGGGTTTCTATTATCCATGGAAAGGGCACAGGAGCGCTAAGAACAGGGGTTCAAAACTATTTAAAGAACCATCGCTCAGTCAAGTCATTCCGATACGGTGAAGCAGGAGAGGGTGGATCAGGGATTACAGTTGTGCAACTGAAATAAAGTATAAAAGGGGAAATGTAAGATGGATTCAATATGGGAGAATAGTTTAGTGGAAACGGCGGCCTACTATAGTGTGGTAGTGTTATGTATGATTGTTTTTCTTACCATTTTTGAGCTTGTGACGAAATATAAAAATTGGCAAGAAATTAAGAATGGAAACATTGCTGTTGCCTTAGCAACAGGAGGAAAAATCTTTGGTATTGCAAACGTATTTCGTCACTCTATTCAACAGCATGATTCACTATTAGACATGATTGGTTGGGGAGTGTTCGGCTTTCTCCTGCTTTTAATCGGTTATTTCATTTTCGAATTCTTGACTCCAAAGTTTAAAATAGATGAAGAGATTGAAAATAACAATAAGGCTGTTGGATTAATTTCGATGGTCATTTCAGTTGGATTATCTTACGTGATTGGTGCAGGTATTTAAGGGAGGCAACAACATTGGAACGTTTAGCAAAAATTCTTTTTGCTGTTTGTGCGGGGTTTATTTTAGTAGGTATTATATATTTAGTATTAAATTAGGTGTAAAAAGGAGCCTCCATCTGGAGCCTCCTTTTTTGCATGTTAATATCTCTTTTCTAATTCAATTCCTTGGTAATAGTGCTTTAAGATTTCTTCGAATGTGTGGCCTTTCTCAGCCATACCTACAGCACCTGTTTGAGATAGACCAACTCCATGGCCCCATCCGCCGCCGTATACTTTGAAGCCAGTAACTTCTTTTGTTTGCTTATCCTTTACTGGTTCTACATAAAATAGTGTGCTTAGTAAGACGCTTTGCCCACCACTTGCATTAATGTATTTTAGAGCCCATCTTACACGATCTTTATATTCATAGAAAGTACCATTTTCAGTAACAAATTCAATTTCTAGTACTCTTCCAGAATTTGATCTTTCTAATACGTTTATTTCATAAACCTCTCCGACTTCAGTACTGAAATAACTGCTTAATACATCACTAATTTCTTCAGCTGTCCACTCAAATGTCCAGCGGTGGTATTTAGACCAATCTGATTCGAATGCACCGTTACCTGCAGCTCTTAATGAAGTAGGGTTACCGTTATTTTTGAAAACTTCTAATGTTGGTACATGTTCGAATGCTTTTCCTCGTTGAGAATCTGGAACACCACGTAAATAAGGAACGGCAGCAGATTCCCATACGTCTTCATTGTTCGCTGTGAATCCACCAGTTGTTGAACTATAAACAGCTGTAATGAGTTTTCCATCATACGTAGCTACAATGCCTCTTGTCCCCTCAACAGCATCTGTTGAAATTGGATGTTCTGAATCATATCCACCATATACTTGGTCTGATGTTGTTTGTAACAAGTCATATCCATCAGAACCACGCTTACCTAAGTTAGAAATAGCATACGTTCTTGCTGCGATTGCTTGTGATTTCTGTGCTTCAAGTTCACCATAAGGTACAGGAGGTAATTCGTGTGGAACAACACCATATAAGTATTGTTCAAGTGGTAATTCATTGATACCAGCAAGTGATCCATTGCTATTAAAAGCAACTTCACCTGCTCCACGGTATTGTTTACCGTTAATTTTTACTAGATTATCAGAAGATGTAACGACAATTGCGTTTGTTGTAACGACATCATTTACTCGAATTGAAGATTCTCCTTCTACAACCGTTATAACTTTCCAGAATGAATCTGTGGCTGCAAACCCTTCAGCAATCATTACATTTCTAAATGTATTACGTTCAGCCCAGCTTGCATCAGCAGGAAATTCTCCAATATACAATCTGTATCCACCGTTATAAGCTTCTACGTAGGTTGGATATCCTGCAAGTTCAGCGCGTGATAACCAATCCCGAATATAAGCATCACTTGTTGACCATGCCGTTTGAAGACGGTAGTTTGTCTTCACTTCAGCTGTCCCGCCAATCTCAGCAGTAATTACCTCATTCTGACCAGTGTATAAAACCTCACCAGTTGCTTTATCCTTTACTTCAAAAGAACCATTACTTCCAATTTCAATTTGTTCAGCTGATGGTATAACACCAATCCTAATCATAGGTTCTTCCATGTCAGCTGCTAGTAAGCTTCCTCCACCTTGAAATAGTAAAGCGCTTACAATTGTTAAAGCTAATAAAACTTTACCAAGCTTCTTCATTAATCGGTTTCCACCTTTCTTTCTCCAAAGTTATCTATACCAATTCCATTAAAGAAAGAAGAAATCCTTTCAACAAGAATAATTAACTCCATAAGAATCGCAAAATGATATTTTAGACCTACCAAAAGGCGTTGTGCATTCTAAAAAAAGGGGTATATATGACTACTTGTGAAAAATAAGACATTTGAAATTGAGAAATTCGGACAGGTTTCATCCATCAAATTCGTTGTAGATAACAGGTTGGTATAATATAATGTCATTAAGAACAGTTCGAATGTTCTAACATTTTAAAGGAGGGGTGTTATGACACAAAGGCCTTGGTTAAAAGAGTATCCAAGCGAAATTCAGACAGAATTAGATTATGGAAATAAGCCACTTCAAGCTTATTTGAAAGAAACAGCAAAGGCTATGCCAGATAAAGAGGCCATTAGTTTTATGGGAAAAACCATGACATATGGTGAACTTTATCAGTCTACTCTTAAGTTCGCGAATTACTTAAAAGATTTAGGTATTGAAAAGAATGACAGAATTGCCATTATGCTTCCCAATTGTCCGCAAGGTGTCATTGCGTATTATGGCATTTTAATGGCAGGCGGAATCGTCGTCCAAACCAATCCTCTGTATACTGAACGTGAATTATCCTATCAACTGAAGGATTCTGGCGCAAGAGCGATCATAACGTTAGATATCTTATTTCCTCGTGTGAAGAAGGTACAAAACGAAACAAATGTTGAACATATTTTTGTAACCGCTATCAAAGACTATTTACCATTCCCAAAGAATTTAGTTTATCCATTTATTCAAAAGAAGCAATATGGAATTGTTGTGAAGGTAGAGCATCAGGATAATCACCACTTGCTCACTCACATATTGAAGAATGGAAGAACAACCGAGTTTGATGTGGAAGTAGATTTTGAAGAAGATTTAGCTTTACTTCAGTACACTGGTGGAACAACCGGTTTCCCAAAAGGAGTTATGTTAACTCATAAAAACTTAGTAGCAAATGTTCTAATGTGTAGGTCGTGGATGTATAAGTGTACACGTGGAGAAGAAATTGTTCTGGGGATTCTTCCATTCTTCCATGTGTATGGAATGACTACAGTCATGATTTTATCTGTAATGGAAGGCCATAAGATGGTTCTCCTACCTAAATTTGATCCAACGACAACCTTAAAAACAATAGAAAAGGAAAAACCTACTTTATTCCCGGGTGCTCCTACCATTTATATTGGTTTATTAAATCATCCTGAGTTATCTAAGTATGATTTGTCATCTATTGATTCATGTATTAGTGGATCTGCGCCTTTACCAGTAGAAGTTCAGGCGAATTTCGAGAAGGTAACCGGAGGGAAATTAGTCGAAGGTTACGGATTGACAGAATCTTCACCAGTCACTCATGCCAACTTCTTATGGGATAAGGAACGTAAAAAAGGTAGTATTGGTGTACCATGGCCAGATACAGATGCTGCTATATTCTCGATGGAGGATTGTGAACCATTACCACCAAGGGAAGTTGGGGAGATAGTAGTAAAAGGTCCTCAAGTCATGAAGGGCTATTGGAATAAACCAGAAGAAACAGACTTAGTTCTAAAAGATGGATGGTTATATACAGGTGACTTAGGTTACATGGATGAGGACGGCTATTTCTATGTCGTAGATAGAAAGAAAGACATGATTATAGCTGGTGGATACAATATTTATCCTCGAGAAGTTGAAGAGGTTCTCTATGAACATGAAGACATTCAAGAGGTTGTTGTAGCTGGGGTGCCGGACCCTTATCGTGGAGAAACTGTTAAAGCTTATGTTGTATTAAAGGAAGGTAGAAACCTAACGGAAGAAGATTTAAACCATTTTGCTAGAAAAGCTCTAGCAGCCTATAAAGTCCCAAGACAATATGAGTTTAGAAAAGAATTACCGAAAACAGCCGTTGGTAAAATACTAAGACGTGCATTAGTGGATGAGGAAAAGAGAAAACTACAAGAGGAAGAGATTAAGAATGCATAGTCAGTCATGTTTTGCTTTTCTTTTTTTTACACGAAATAGGACAACCGTGAAAAGGAACAATGTCTTGACATGACTGACCTATCCGTATATCATGAAATTATGAATGATTATTCATTCATTTTTTTCTAATCAATTGTTGTTCATGGTAAAGGTGGTGGTCGAGTGAAGAAAAATAAACCCAAATATAAACAGATTATTGATGCTGCTGTTATCGTTATAGCCGAAAATGGCTATCATCAAGCACAAGTGTCAAAGATAGCTAAACAGGCAGGGGTTGCAGATGGTACCATCTACCTTTATTTTAAAAATAAAGAAGATATTTTAATCTCTTTATTTCAGGAAAAAATGGGTTCATTTGTTGAAAGGTTAGATGAATTAATTAAACACGAAAAAACAGCTGCACAGAAGTTAAAAGTACTGATTGAGAATCATTTTTTGATTCTTTCAGAAGACCCGCATCTAGCAATTGTAACACAGCTAGAACTGCGCCAGTCGAATAAAGAGCTGAGACAAAAAATCAATGAAGTACTTAAGGGGTACCTAGAACTTGTTGACCGAATTTTAGATCAAGGCGTTCGTTCAGGAGAGTTTTCAAAAGGATTGGATATACGATTAGCTAGACAAATGATTTTTGGAACCTTGGATGAAACCGTAACAAACTGGGTAATGAAAGAGCAAAGATACAACTTAGCTGACCTTGCCCCAAAGGTGCATGAATTATTATTATTAGGATGTAAAGGAGAAAAGTAATGATACTTTTCTCCGTTTAATAATCATGTAGGAGGTACTAAATTTGAGTTTATTGAAATGGGACTTACAAGAAAAAGTAGCAATTGTGTCAATTGAACGTCCACCAGCTAATGCTCTTTCGTCTGACTTAATAAAGCAGATTGATAGCTTACTAGATGAGTTGGAACATAACGACGCAGTAAGAGTGATCATTCTTAAAGGGGATGGAAGATTCTTTTCAGCGGGAGCAGATATTAAGGAATTCACATCCATACCTTCGGGAGAAGAATTTAGCAAGCTAGCTAAAAACGGTCAACATGTATTTGATCGAATGGAATCTTTCTCGAAACCAATTGTTGCAGCTATCCATGGGGCAGCATTGGGTGGCGGTTTAGAATTAGCCATGGCCTGCCACGTGCGTTTAGTTGCCAAGAATGCAAAACTCGGACTACCAGAATTGCAACTAGGACTCATTCCAGGTTTCAGTGGTACCCAACGCTTACCAAGGTATGTTGGTCAACCTAAAGCGGTTGAAATGCTTTTAACGAGTGAGCCAATTACGGGTGAAGAAGCCGTTCAATGGGGATTAGCAAACCACGCTTATGAAGAAGAGGAATTGTTCACTCAAGCATTAACGTTGGCCAAAAAGATGGCTGAGAAGAGTCCAGTCTCTGTGAAAGCTGCACTGTCTTTAATGGCTTATAGTCGTCATAGTCAACAGGAAGCAGGATCGAATAAAGAGGCAGAGCTATTTGGTACTGTTTTTGAGTCTGAAGATGCGAAGGAAGGCATTCAAGCCTTTATTGAAAAAAGAAAGCCAGATTTTAAAGGAAAATAAGAAGAATTATCGAATAATAGTTTTGTAGGTATGAAATTTTGCCAATATTTATAAATGTTTGGATTAGGAGGCTTCAACTATGAACATCTACGTACTTTTAAAGCGAACGTTTGATACGGAAGAAAAAATCACCTTATCCAGCGGAAAGATTCAAGAGGATGGAGCAGAATTTATTATCAATCCTTATGATGAATACGCGGTAGAAGAAGCAATTCAAGTAAGAGATAATCACGGCGGCGGTGAAGTAACTGTTATCACAGTTGGTGGAGAAGAGGCTCAAGAGCAGCTTCGTAAAGCACTAGCAATGGGAGCAGATAAGGCTGTGTTGATCAATACAGAAGACGATTTAGAAGCTAGTGATCAGTTCACAACAGCGAAGATTTTAGCTCATTACTTACAGGATAAAAATCCTGATTTGATCCTAGCAGGTAACGTTGCCATCGATGGTGGAAGTGGTCAAGTAGGTCCACGAGTTGCTGAAATGTTAGACATTCCATATGTAACGACAATTACAGATCTTGAAATCGAAGGAACAACAGCCAAAATAGTTCGTGATGTAGAAGGTGATTCTGAGGTTATCGAAGTAAGCCTTCCATTACTTGTGACGGCGCAACAAGGTTTAAATGACCCAAGATATCCTTCATTACCAGGGATTATGAAAGCGAAGAAAAAGCCACTTGAAGAGCTTGAATTGGATGATCTTGATTTGGATGAAGATGATGTTGAACCAAAAACAAAGACAATTGAAGTATTCCTCCCAGCTCAAAAAGAAGCTGGTAAAATCCTTCAGGGAGAGCTTGAAGACCAAGTGAAAGAACTTGTACATCTCCTAAGAACAGAAGCAAAAGTAATGTAAGGAAACAACAACTAGGGAGGCGAAACTATGTCTAGAAAAGTATTAGTACTTGGGGAAGTTAGAGACGGAGCACTTCGTAATGTATCTTTCGAAGCTATTGCTGCAGCTAAAACCATTGCAGAGGGCGGAGAAGTTGTCGGTGTTTTACTTGGAAGTTCTGTAAGCGCTTTAGGTGAAGAGCTTATTCAGTATGGGGCAGATCGAGTCGTCGTGGTAGAAGACGAAAAGCTTACTCAATATACTTCAGATGGATTTAGCCAAGCATTCATGGCAGTATATGACCAGGAAAAACCTGAGGGAATCGTGATAGGACATACGGCCTTAGGTAAAGATTTGTCACCTCGAATTGCTGGGAAACTTCAGAATGGTCTCGTTTCTGATGTGACGGCTATTGAAGCTGTAGGTGGGAATTTAGTATTTACTCGTCCAATCTATTCGGGGAAAGCATTTGAAAAGAAAATTGTAACAGATGGAGTCGTATTTATTACAATTCGTCCAAACAATATTGATGCGTTAGAAAAAGACGATTCAAGATCAGGCGATGTAAGCTCCGTTACAGCTGAAATTAAAGATTTGCGCACGATAATTAAAGAAGTTGTGCGAAAAGCAAGCGAAGGTGTTGACCTCTCTGAAGCAAAAGTAGTAATTGCGGGTGGCCGTGGAGTAAAAAGTGAGGAAGGCTTTGCCCCACTTAAAGAATTAGCCGATGTATTAGGCGGTGCAGTAGGAGCTTCTCGTGGAGCTTGTGATGCTGATTACTGTGACTATTCACTACAGATTGGTCAAACTGGTAAAGTGGTAACCCCAGACCTATACATTGCTTGTGGAATCTCAGGTGCTATTCAGCATCTAGCTGGAATGTCTAACTCAAAGGTTATTGTTGCCATCAACAAAGACCCTGAAGCAAACATTTTTAAAGTAGCAGATTACGGAATTGTAGGAGACTTATTTGAAGTCGTTCCTATGTTAACAGAAGAGTTTAAGAAGCTAAAAATTAACGCTTAATTAAAAAAGGGGCTATCTAAAAAGTCGATTAACTGACTTTTTGAAGTCCCTTTCTTGCATATCGGAATACACACTGGGAAGGCTAAAAATGTTTCAAGCAAATTATTCGCATTACCAAATTTAAGATGGTATACTCCCTTTAATAAAATGTTTCACACATTAGGAGGATAATGATTATGGCAATTACAAATGTAACGGATCAAAACTTTAAACAAGAAACAGCTGACGGCTTAGTTCTTGCTGACTTCTGGGCACCTTGGTGTGGACCTTGTAAAATGATTGCTCCAGTTCTAGAAGAGCTTGACGCTGAAATGGGCGACAAAGTTAAAATTGTTAAACTTGATGTAGATGAAAATCAAGAAACAGCCGGAAACTACGGTGTTATGAGTATTCCTACTTTAATCGTATTTAAAGACGGTGAAGTAGTAGATAAAGTAATTGGTTTCCAACCGAAAGAAGCTCTACAAGAGGTTCTTCAAAAACACGCTTAATACTAATACCACAAATCATTTAGGCTATCGAGGAAACTCGATGGCCTATTATTTTTGTAAAACCTGACTAGTTGTAACTATACAGTTTAAATATTATGTTAAACATAGGAGACTAAAGAAAAGGAAGAACAAAAATGAAGCAACACGATTTTACGAGCGGCAATATTATAAAACAGTTGCTCTTTTTTTCGACCCCCATATTACTGACTAATTTATTACAAGTATCTTACCAATTCATTGATAGCCTGTGGGTAGGGAACCTATTAGGGGCGAACGCACTTGGTGCCATTTCCGTATCCAGTACAGTCATCTTTACGATTTTGTCGTTTATCATCGGGATCAACAATGCAACGTTAACCATTTTATCTCAGCAAAAAGGAAAAGATGATGATGAGGGGCTAAAGCGGTACCTGAATGCTTTTGTGGTCATTCTTACTATATTGGCTTTATTGCTCGGGATTATAGGATTCTTGTTTGCTGAATCCATATTAACTCTATTAGGAACTCCTCAAGCGATGATAACCGAGGCAACTGTATACTTGAAAATTAACTTCATGGGTATCTTGTTTTTATTTGGTTATAACTTTATTGGAACCGTTCTAAGAGCAATGGGGGATAGTAAAACACCCCTTTATTTTGTACTAATCGCAGTTATTCTAAATACCATTTTAGATCCTATCTTAATGACAGGATTGAATTTGGGAATACAAGGTGCTGCATATGCAACGATTCTTTCCCAAGGTTGCGCTTTCTTGTTTGGTATCATATTTGTGATTAGACGTCAGCTTATTCCTTTTACCTTACCAACTACTCCAACAAAAAGTGAAGTGGGGTTAATTTTAAATTTAGGAATTCCCTCTGGCCTGCAAATGACGGTTATATCTGCAGGGGTAATGGCGATTATGAGTGTTGTCACTTCATTTGGGGAAAATGTTGTGGCTGGCTTTGGTGCTGCTCAGCGTATTGATAGTATTATTATGCTTCCAGCTATGGCATTAGGAACAGCGGTCAATAGTATGGCTGGCCAAAATATAGGTGCCAATCAAATGAGCCGTGTCTATAAAATCGCTCTGTACGGCGCACTTTACAATTTTACAATTATGATTATAATCGCTTCTCTCATGTTCTTGTTTGCTGAGTACAGTATTAAATTGTTTATACAAGAATCTGGTTCAGTTAATTTTGGAACAGAATATTTGAGAGCGATTGCCTTTTTCTATCCGTTTCTTGGATTGAACTTTATCTTAAATGGAATTGTTCGGGCTGCGGGGGCTATGTTTCAGGTCTTGGTGTTGAACGTAATATCTTTTTGGGTCTTAAGATATCCTCTTACCTATCTCTGTTCAAAGTGGTGGGGGGATGATGGGATTGCATATGGCATGGGAATTAGCTTTGTTATAAGCAGTATCATTGCGTTTCTATATTTCCAATACGGAAAGTGGAAGGAAAAAGAGTTGTTTCAAAATCAAAACTAAGAAAAGCCAGCTGAACATGCTACAAGGCATATCTGCTGGCTTTTTAATCTTTGAGAAAATATAAAATCGCCAATTGTGGTCAACTTTGTAGAAATGTGTGTCTCCGGCCAGCTCCAGCGCCTAGCCCCTCGAGGTCACAAGCCAATCCGACATGAAGGTTAAAGAGCAACCTTCATGCCGGCTCGTCTTGTGCTTGTCGGGGCTGATCAAGGCGCTTCCGCATTTGGTCTTAGATTCCTTCTTTTTGTTGATAATATTCTTCTAATGTAAGTTGCTTTTCAAATATTTCTGTTGCAATCTGAACCCCTACATAGCGGAAGTGCCATGGTTCGTATTGGTAACCTGTAATACTTTCTTTACCCAATGGGTAACGAAGAATAAAGCCAAACTGATGGGCGTTTTTCTCTAACCATTTTCCCTCAGGCTTTTGTCCAAGTTGTTCAGTAAGTATGTGGTTTACACTAGCAGCTGTTATATCCATCGTTAGGCCAGTTTGGTGTTCACTTGTACCGGGATATGCAACCGCCATACTGGCTTTTTCATAGCCAAATTGCTTTACTTCATTTTCAAACAACATCGATTGAGTCTCATAGGAGCGAAATCCGGAAGCCGCAACGAGAGTGATTCCATCGACTTTAGCAGCAGCAAACATATTTTCCAGTGCAAGTGCAGCTTCTTTTCTAAGAAGTGCTTTTTCTAGTTGTTGGTTACCGAAAGCAAATGGAACATCTGGTCTAACTAAATCAGCTGGTCGATACCCGTCTGGTAGTTTTGCGGATTTGTTCACCATTACTGTTATGGATGTAGGATCAGCTACGGTCGGAATAACTGGTTGTTCTGCTGTTGATTGATCGTCTTCTTCCTCACCTACATTTGTTTCAGAATCATCTGGTGATTCTGTATTGCTGCCTTGTCCGGAATCGGTATCTTCATCGACAGGCTCTTCTATTTCAGGCTTATCTTCAGGTGTTTTTTCAGTTTCTTCATCTTCTGGTACGTTTGGTTGTTCATTCAAATTTTGCTCAACTTCATTTTCCGTTTCATCGGGAACATCATCTTGAACAGTGTCGTCTAAAGCTTGACAACCACTGATAAGTACACTTAATCCAATAATCATTAACCATTTGTTCTTCATAGTTGTCCTCCTACTAAGTATCTCTATACATTATGACGTAGCATATTATGGAATGTTGCAGGTAAATGGTGGAATTTTTTAGATGTCTATTTATGTAAGGCTGTATTTTATCCTTTGGTACAAATATCAATCTTCCCTAATCGCAAATTAACTGTAAATCATGTAAAATTATACTTTAGAAAGTAGATAGAAGGTGAATATAATGACTTCACTAAACATTCAGCATAAGTTATCACTCTTACCTGCCCAACCAGGTTGCTATTTAATGAAAGACCGGCAAGGTACTATTATATATGTTGGGAAGGCAAAGATTTTAAAAAATAGAGTACGCTCTTATTTTACAGGAACGCATGATGGAAAAACACAGCGACTTGTAAATGAGATTGAGGATTTTGAATACATCGTGACTTCCTCCAATATCGAGGCGTTGATTCTAGAATTAAATTTAATCAAAAAATATGACCCCAAATATAATGTCATGCTTCGTGATGACAAAAGCTATCCTTTCATAAAATTAACGGCTGAAAAGCATCCAAGGCTTATCACAACCCGTAAGGTAAAAAAGGATAAAGGGAAGTATTTTGGACCATATCCCAACGTACAAGCTGCAAATGAAACGAAGCGCTTATTGGATCGATTGTATCCTTTAAGAAAATGCTCAACACTGCCAGATCGAGTTTGCCTATATTATCACATTGGACAATGCTTGGCTCCATGTGTAAATGATATTAGGGAGTTCACGTATAAAGAAATGACAGAAGAGATCATTCGATTTTTGAATGGTGGATATAAAGAAATAAAAAAAGATCTTCAAGCCAAAATGATGGAAGCCTCAGAAAATCTAGATTTTGAAAAAGCAAAAGAATACCGAGATCAGATTGTCCATATTGAGACAACCATGGAAAAGCAAAAAATGACTTCTACTGATTTTACCGATAGAGATGTATTTGGTTATGCGGTTGATAAAGGTTGGATGTGTGTTCAGGTTTTCTTTGTTAGACAGGGAAAGCTAATTGAAAGAGATGTTTCCATGTTCCCGATCTATGACGAACCAGAAGAAGAGATGCTTACATTCCTTGGACAATTTTATCAACAAGTCAATCACTTTAAACCAAAGGAAGTTCTTCTTCCCGCGAATATAGATATTGAGATTGCCAGAGAATTACTTGAAGTAAAAGTGCATCAACCTCAAAGAGGGCAAAAGAAAGACTTAGTCCAACTAGCAACTAAAAATGCAGCGATTGCACTGAAGGAAAAGTTTTCGTTAATTGAAAAGAAGGAAGAGCGGACTATAAAAGCAGTCGAAAATCTTGGGGAAGCGATGAACATATATACACCTCATCGAATTGAAGCTTTCGATAACTCTAATATTCAAGGGGCAAATCCGGTTTCGGCGATGGTTGTTTTTATTGATGGACGGCCTGCCAAGAAAGAGTATAGGAAGTATAAGATTAAAACGGTTGTGGGCCCTGATGATTATAGTACGATGCGGGAAGTGGTTCGCAGACGTTATTCGAGAGTACTTAAAGAAGATTTACCATTACCCGATTTAATTATTATTGACGGTGGAAAAGGACAAATTGAGGCTGCTAAAGATGTACTTGAGAATGAACTAAATATGTCTGTTCCAGTTGCAGGATTAGCCAAAGACGAGAAACACAAGACATCTCAACTATTATTTGGTAATCCATTATCAATTGTTGATTTACCTCGGAACTCACAGGAATTTTATCTGCTTCAAAGAATACAGGATGAGGTCCACCGTTTTGCGATTACCTTCCATCGTCAGCAAAGAGGAAAAACAGCTTTCCAATCTGCTTTGGATGATATTCCGGGTGTTGGAGAAAAAAGGAAAAAGCAATTATTAAAACATTTTGGTTCCGTGAAAAAGATGGCAGAAGCAACGGTTGAAGAACTTCGAGAGGTTGGATTACCTCAACCGGTTGCGGAAGCTGTCCTGCAAAAATTAAAACAATAGGTTGTTTGAGGTTCAGTTTGTGTGCTAAAATGGGTTGAAATATTTTAATACGTTATCGTGATGATAGAGGTGCGAAATTCATTAGTAGGGATCTAGGAGAGGAATGAGCCTCAATGACAGATCTTGAAAGGGACCTTCGCCGAAGTGGGAAATGACTCATCTGCATTTTTCGCTGGTTCTACATTGAACAAATGTAGAATTGTCAAGAGAGAAAATCTTGGAGTGCTATCTCACATTGTGTGTGGTTTACTTTGAAAATTGCGGACAATGAGAGATTCTCATTGTCTTTTTTTTATTTAAAGATGAACTCATACCTTGTGTTATTGATAGTCTGGACCTTTTTAGGTTCAATGCCTCTGCCTTCACCTTAATTGACTCGACATCTTTCGGGAGAACAACCAAAAGGAAGGGAAGAATTCTAATGGGGATTATTGTACAAAAATTTGGAGGTACTTCAGTTGCTACCACTGAGCGGATTCAAAATGTTAGAAACCGGGTCATGGAAGAAGTACAAAATGGTAAGCAGGTTGTAGTAGTTGTATCCGCTATGGGAAAAACAACCGATCATTTAGTTTCACTTGCAAAAGAATTATCCACTAATCCTTCTAAAAGGGAAATGGATATGCTACTTACGACAGGTGAACAAGTGACAATCTCACTTCTTTCGATGGCTTTACAAGAAGCGGGACAACCTGCTGTATCACTAACTGGTTGGCAAGCAGGGATTCAAACAGAAAAGGTATTTTCAAATGCGAGAATCATTGATATTCAAACGGATAGAATACAGAAATTACTAGAAAGTAATCAAGTGGTGATCGTTGCAGGATTCCAAGGTGTATCAGAAGACGGAGAAATTACGACCCTTGGTAGAGGCGGATCTGACACAACAGCCGTAGCATTGGCTGCAGCACTAGGTGCGGAGCGCTGTGATATTTATACAGATGTAACAGGTGTGTTTACATCTGATCCTAGATTTGTAAAGGAAGCTCGTAAGCTAGAGAGTATTTCTTATGATGAGATGCTAGAACTAGCACACCTAGGAGCTGGTGTTTTACACCCTAGAGCTGTTGAGTTTGCTAAAAATTATCAAATGCCATTAGAAGTTCGTTCTAGTATGGAACCTGAAAGAGGTACAAGATTAGAGGAGGAAGTCCAATTGGAAAAAGGTTTAGTAGTACGTGGAGTAGCTTTTGAAGGAGATGTAACGAGAATCACATTATTCGGTTTACCAAAATCTCAAGCTAAGCTATCCAAGGTATTTTCAAGACTTGCAGAAAACCACATTAACATAGATATCATTATTCAAGCCCTAACCGGTGAAAGTAAGAGTAATCTTTCTTTTTCCATCATGGACCAGGATATTGAGCATACTTTATCTGTTCTTGAACAATTCAAAGATGAATTTGAGTATGATAAAGTAGAATCCGAAACAGGCTTAGCTAAGGTTTCAATTGTAGGTTCTGGAATGGTTTCTAACCCAGGTGTTGCTGCTAAAATGTTTGAGGTTTTAGAGGCGGCTGATGCTACCATTAAAATGGTAAGTACTTCAGAAATTAAGGTCTCTGCTGTTATTGAACAAGAGAAAATGCTAAGTTCAGCCAGAGCTCTTCATGAAGCATTTGATCTTCAGGAAAAAAGTGCTTCATTGGTTAAGTAATTGATTAGTTGTTATAAATAGAAAAGCTTTCGCCTCAACAGAGGTGAAAGCTTTATTCGTTTACAACCAAGTCCTTTTGATCCCACTGAACAGTGAAATTGGCTACCTTAGCCTTTCTCTTAGTGGTAAAAATAGATTCACAAACAACTTGTTTTTGAGCTTGAATTTGTTGAGATAGGAAACCAGCTTCTAAGTAAAACGAGGGGGATGATTGTAGGTCAAAACGGGATGCTACGATTTCACCACTTAGTTGGAATTCCATTTCATGTTTCTTAGTAGATAATACGGTTAATGTTCCAAATCCTACTTTTTCAAAAAAGTCCATTACTTCTTGAATAGATTCACAAGGAAAAGACCTAGCAAGCTTTTTTCCAGACCAATACATAACAGTATCAGAATGATTACTTAAAATTTCAGGGATAAGCCAATCCCTTATCACAACCACGCTGGAGGCGGGAATAACTTGTTCGGAGAGTTTATCAATGTATTCCTTTTGTTTCATTGCAATCCCTTCTTTCTAAAACTATTATATAGCATTCTTTTCTTTTTAGAAGACTTGACATGTTCGTTTGATTAAAGTTTCTAGAGTTTCTGAATTCCTGTTCGGACAATTGCTATATTACTATACTTACAGAATGAGAAAAACTAGGATTAGGAACATCTTTATCATTTTATTAAAATATTTCTATACTCCAAATTTTTAGGTATGCGTTTTCTTGACGCTCTATTTCTTTGGGAGTAAAATGAACATGTCGCACATTTATATGATGCAGGCTTGTTTTTTTCTGCATAATTCATAGACTTGAGGGGGGTAAAACTGCATGGCACAAAATCGCGAGTTCTTAAATCGCAGATTACACTCACTACTTGGTGTAATTCCAGTAGGTTTGTTTCTAGTCCAACATTTGGTTGTCAATCAATTTGCAACGCGAGGGGAAGATGCGTTTAACAAAGCAGCCCATTTTATGGAAAGCTTACCATTTAGATACGCACTTGAAATCTTTGTGATTTTTCTTCCATTATTATTCCACGCTATTTACGGAATCTATATCGCTTTCACAGCCAAAAACAATGTAAGTAAATATGGATTTTTCCGTAACTGGATGTTCATGCTTCAACGTGTTTCTGGAATTATAACTTTAATTTTCGTAGTGTGGCATGTCTGGGAAACACGCGTACAAGTTGCTTTCGGAGCAGAAGTTAACTTTTCTATGATGGAAAATATTCTATCGAATCCAATTATGTTCTGGTTCTATGTTGTTGGTGTTGTATCAACGATCTTCCACTTTGCAAACGGCCTTTGGTCATTCTGCGTAAGCTGGGGACTAACTGTAACACCTCGTT
Organism: Bacillus carboniphilus; assembly: GCF_039522365.1. Taxonomy (GTDB): domain Bacteria; phylum Bacillota; class Bacilli; order Bacillales; family JC228; genus Bacillus_BF; species Bacillus_BF carboniphilus. The sequence goes on from NZ_BAAADJ010000023.1 coordinate 165,870, forward strand.
CACAACTAATTGCAACTTATGTTACGATTGCGATCTTTATTGCACTTTCCTATGTAGGTATTAGTACTTTATTCGCGTTTATTTAAGATAGAAAAAGGAGTGAGTCATACTAATGAGTAACGGTAAAGTTATTGTTGTCGGTGGTGGTCTTGCCGGACTAATGGCAACAATTAAAATAGCAGAAACTGGCACACCCGTAGATCTATTCTCTCTTGTTCCCGTAAAACGCTCTCACTCTGTTTGTGCACAAGGTGGAATTAACGGAGCTGTTAATACAAAAGGGGAAGGCGATTCTCCTTATATACATTTTGATGACACAATTTATGGTGGGGACTTTTTAGCCAACCAAACACCTGTAAAAGCAATGTGTGAAGCTGCACCAGGAATTATTCACTTGTTTGACCGTATGGGTGTAATGTTTAACAGAACTCCAGAGGGTCTACTAGACTTCCGTCGTTTTGGTGGTACTCAACATCACCGTACAGCATATGCGGGTGCAACAACAGGACAGCAGTTGCTATATGCATTAGATGAACAAGTACGTCGTCATGAAGTAGCGGGTCTAGTTACAAAATATGAAGGTTGGGAATTCCTAGGAACGGTTCTTGATGATGAAGGACGTGCACGAGGAATTGTTGCCCAAGACCTTAAATCCATGGATATTAAATCATTTGCTGCTGATGCTGTCATTATGGCAACTGGTGGTCCTGGTATTATCTTTGGTAAATCAACCAACTCTATTATTAACACTGGTTCAGCAGCTTCTATTGTCTACCAACAAGGTGCATATTATGCAAACGGTGAGTTCATTCAAATTCACCCAACAGCAATCCCTGGTGACGATAAACTTCGCCTAATGAGTGAATCTGCTCGTGGTGAAGGTGGACGTGTATGGACGTATAAGGATGGTAAGCCATGGTACTTCCTAGAAGAAAAGTATCCTGCTTATGGAAACCTAGTACCACGTGATATCGCTACACGTGAAATCTTCTCTGTGTGTGTAGATGACAAGCTAGGTATTAACGGTGAAAACATGGTTTATCTAGATCTTTCTCATAAAGATGCGAAAGAATTAGATATTAAACTAGGTGGTATCATTGAAATCTATGAAAAATTCATGGGTGATGATCCACGTAAAGTTCCTATGAAAATCTTCCCTGCTGTTCACTATTCAATGGGTGGACTTTGGGTTGATTATGACCAACAAACAAATATTCCTGGTCTATTTGCGGCTGGTGAGGTTGATTACTCTCAGCACGGTGCAAACCGTCTTGGTGCGAACTCATTACTATCAGCAATCTATGGTGGTATGGTTGCAGGACCAAAAGCTGTGGAATACATCAAAGGTCTTGAAACTTCTACTGACGGACTTTCTTCTTCTGTTTTCGAAAATGCTGTTAAGCAAGAAGAAGAAAAATGGAATAATATTATGTCCATGGACGGAAATGAAAACGCATATGTACTTCACAAAGAGCTTGGTGAATGGATGACTGATAACGTAACAGTGGTACGTTACAATGATAAACTTCTAAAAACAGATGAAAAACTACAAGAGCTTTTAGAAAGATATCAAAATATCAACATACATGATACAGCTCGTTGGAGTAACCAAGGTGCTTCATTTACTCGTCAATTACAAAACATGTTGCAACTTGCACGTGTTATTACAATTGGTGCATATAACCGTAATGAAAGCCGTGGGGCACACTACAAGCCTGAATTCCCAGATCGTAATGATGATGAATTCTTAAAGACAACAATGGCTAAATTTGCTGGTGCAAGTGAAGCTCCACAATTCCATTATGAGGAAGTAGATGTTTCTCATATCAAGCCACGTGTACGTGACTATTCGAAAAAGAAAGAGGGGAAATAAAGGATGACTACTGAGACTAAAACTAAAACAGTCCGTTTTATTATTACTCGTCAAGATAATCCAAATGCCGCCCCTTATCAAGAAGAATTCGAACTAGATTATCGTCCAAATATGAACGTAATTTCGGCATTGATGGAGATTAGACGTAACCCTGTAACAGCTGATGGGAAAATGACTTCTCCTATCACTTGGGATATGAACTGTCTTGAAGAAGTCTGTGGTGCTTGTTCAATGGTTATCAATGGAAAGCCGCGTCAATCTTGTTCGGCTCTTGTTGACCAATTAGAACAACCGATTCGTCTTGAACCAATGAGAACATTCCCGGTTATCCGTGACCTCCAAGTTGACAGAAGCCGTATGTTTGACTCATTGAAAAAGGTTAAAGCGTGGATTCCTATCGACGGAACGTATGATTTAGGACCTGGTCCTCGTATGCCAGAAAGAAAGCGTCAATGGGCATATGAACTTTCTAAGTGTATGACGTGTGGTGTTTGTCTTGAGGCATGTCCAAATGTAAACAGCAATTCTAACTTCATTGGACCTGCTCCATTATCTCAAGTACGCCTATTCAATGCGCATCCAACTGGTGCCATGAACAAAGCTGAAAGATTAGAGGAACTTATGGGAGACGGTGGACTTGCGAACTGCGGTAACTCACAAAACTGTGTTCAATCTTGTCCAAAAGGTATTCCTTTGACAACTTCTATCGCAGCTCTTAACCGTGATACTACGGTTCAAATGTTCCGTAATTTCTTCGGTAGTGATCAAGTTTAATAACAAAAAAGCTTGGATTCATTTAGAATCCAAGCTTTTTTTGATTCTGGCTGTTGTATTTTCAATTATGGAGGATTTTTTGCAGGAAGTTTATAAAATTGAGCGTATTTTTTGTTTGAAGTTAATTAAACTAGTCAGTTTTTAGGTGAAGTTCCATTTTTTTAGCGGGATTTATTTGTGAATTGCTTCTGAAAGGTCTTTAAGGTTGAAAAGTAACGATTAAAAGTGGAAGAAATAGTGATAACAGTTAATGAGTAGTATTGGTGAGTGCGAAAAAGTTATTTTGAGTGCTTAAATTTTGTTTTGAGTGCGAAAAATCGATTTTAAGTGCAAAAAATTAAGTTTGAGTGCGAAAACTCGTTTGAGTGCCAAAATGGTACGATTGGGTGCGTTTTTCTAATTTTGAGTGCGATAAATACCCATTTGAGTGCGAAAAAATCCCGATATAATCCCACAGTCAGGAATACAGAAATAGTAGTTTCCTCAAATCAAATTTTATTAAAATCCAGCCAATGGTTTTGGAGATACCTAAAAATTTATCACAGTCGTTTGTTTGTAGTGACCATTATTTTTTCTTCTTTGAACTAACACCACCCACTCCAGCACCAATTGCCACACCAATGGCAATGCCTGCTCCTATATTGTCTAAAGCAACTCCTATCGCTACACCAATGGCAATTCCTGCAGCCAATCCCGATCCCATATTAACCTTTACGTTTTTGAACATTGTGATCGCTCCTATATCCTATGTCTTGATTATTAACAACTAATTACTTTTACGAAACAAGGTAGGTAAAAGATTCAAGATTATTCTTCCGAAAATTATAAAAATGCTATAAAATGAATGAATAACCATTCACTCTCTTTTAGGAGGCCAAATTATGAAAAACATTCCCTATGTAGGTAACTTTGAAGAATGGAAGAAAGGTTTTTCATTTTATCAAACCATAAAAGTTCGTTTTTCTGAAACAGATTTATATGGACATTTAAACAATACAGTCCCTTTTACATACTTTGAAGAAGCAAGGATTGAATTTTTTAAACAACTAGGATTTATGAAAAGCTGGTTGGATGTGAAAAGTGGGAAAATACCTGTTGTAGCCGATCTACAGTGTGATTTTATCAAACAAGTTTACTTCGATGAGCGGATCAAGCTGTTTGTGAAGATAAATCATATAGGATCGTCGTCGCTTGATATTCATTATTTAGCTTTAAATAATGCGGAGCAGCCAGTTTTCATCGGGAGAGGAGCTATTGTTCAAATTTCAAAAGAAACAGGAAAAAGTGTTCCTTGGACAGATGAGGAAAAGAAGGAATGGAGCCGTTGTGTAAATTTGGAAGTAGGGTAATCACACATTTTCAGAAATAATGAATTCTTGCCTTGAAATCCAGTCACTTCATCGTTCTAATTCACATATGATACTATGACTAAATATACACCCATCCCCGCGGTTCTCAGCTGGCGAAGGCAAGGAGGGTAAAAGTAGTTGAAGGAGAAGGAATACAGTCATAAGCCGTTACTAACAAAAAGAGAAAGAGAAGTGTTCGAACTGTTAGTGCAAGATAAAACTACTAAAGAAATTGCTAGTGAGCTTTTTATTAGTGAAAAAACGGTTCGGAACCATATTTCTAATGCCATGCAGAAGCTCGGTGTCAAGGGGCGGTCACAAGCAGTTGTGGAGCTATTACGCATGGGAGAATTAAAGTTATAAAGGACGTCGTTTTTGTCAAACTTATAAATCTAGAAATGTACATGGTTACACTTTTAAAGTAGTTCTAGATTGACAGTATGTCAAAACCAGTTTAGTCCTAACAGTATAATACTGTTAATGTGTAACATATGCCGGCTATCCTTATGGAGGCCGGTTGTTATTTATATTTTAGAAATTAAAAATACAATAATGGTATAATAATATGTAAGGCGCTAGAAAAGCTCGATTTTTGTCGATTCTACCTTGAATTTCTTCATAGAACATAAGACAATAGAATGAGAAATATATTCGGAATTTTTTGTTGGGGAATTATGTCAACATACTAAAAATTAAAGGAGTCGGGGAAATGGAAAAAGATATTCGTAAAGTAGATCCAGCCATTGTAGCATCCATCGAAAAAGAGTTACGATATATAGCCGGAATTACCAAGCAAAAAGGACGAGAAATTTTAAGTAATTACACAATCACTCCCCCTCAATTTGTTGCACTTCAATGGTTATTTGAATTTGGGGATATGACAATTGGAGAACTATCAAATAAAATGTATTTGGCTTTTAGCACAACAACAGATCTTGTAGATCGTATGGAAAAAAATAAATTAGTGGTACGTGTAAAAGACCCGAATGACCGTCGCGTTGTACGCATACATCTACTTGAAGAAGGCGAAAGAATTATTGATGAAGTTATCCAAAAACGTCAACTATATTTAGAAGATTTAATGGAAAACTTCAGTGATGAAGAAATTACTCGATTAAATAATAGTTTAATTAAACTACACCACGAAATGAAAGCAGAATGAGGGGAGTTACTTGGGTCAACCAATCGGCATTATGGATTCTGGAGTTGGGGGACTAACTGTTGTAAAAGAAGTCATGCGCCAGCTTCCAAATGAAGAAGTGATATACATAGGCGATACGGCAAGATGTCCATATGGGCCTAGACCTGTGGATGAAGTCCGTGCCTACACTTGGCAAATGACTAGATTTTTACTCGAGAAGAATGTAAAGATGCTAGTCATAGCGTGTAATACTGCAACTGCAGTTACGTTAACTGAGATTCGTTCTGCACTAAAAATACCTGTGCTAGGCGTTATTCACCCAGGAGCAAGATCGGCCATCAAACACACAAGGACGGGTAAAATTGGTGTCATCGGTACGGAAGGTACCATTAAAAGTGAAGCATATAAAAAAGCACTGAAGTCCATAAATCAGCTAGTGGATGTACAAGGTCTTGCTTGCCCACGATTTGTTCCTTTGGTTGAAAGTGGGGAGTTTAGAGGACCTTTTGCTGAACGGATTGTGGAGCAGGAGCTTGCTACTTTTAAAAATGCTTATATCGATACATTGATATTGGGATGCACGCATTACCCATTATTGGAAGAAACCATTTCTCAGTATTTGGGACCTGAGGTTCAAATTATTAGTTCAGGAGAAGAAACTGCTCGAGAAATGAGTACAATTCTATTTTTTCAGGACTTATTAAATTCATCATCCTTTGAACCCAATCATCAATTTTTTACAACGGGTTCATCAAAACTTTTTTCTCAAATAGCAAGTCAATGGCTTGAGCTTGATTCCATTCAAACGGAAAGTATATCTCTTGAACGTTACTAACAGTTCCCAAACGTGGAACTGTTTTTATTTTTTCGAATGTGCCCCTACTAGTTGTTGTACCTATTACAGGGAAAATAAAAAATCCTCCACTTGTACAATTTTATTTGTACAAGTGGGTCTAAATTTTTATTAGGCTCGTATACATGGTAGTACAAACTGTGTTAGGAGGGTTTCATATATGTCTAAGTTCGGAAAAAAATCAATAACGACAGCTGTTATAGCCACTTCGGTCATGTTGGCAGGTTGCGGTTGGCTTGGGGATGATGAAAAAGCTAGTATAGATCCACCGGTTGTTGATGTCACAATGGTAGATGATGAATCAAAATTAGATGGATTTGATCAGGATCAAACAGCTGCTGAATCATTGAATACCCAAGTACTCTATTTAATCGATGAAAATGGGTATGTAGTGCCGCAAACGCTAGCACTTCCTCTGCCAGACGATTTAGCGGTTGCGAAACAAGCTTTAGAGTATATCGTACAGGGGGGGCCAGGAACACATCTTATTCCAGATGGATTTAGAGCTGTTCTTCCAGAAGGAACAGAATTTGAATTAGATATTCAAGATGATGGAACGGCTGTGGTTGATTTTAATGATGAATTTACATCATACCACCAAGAGGATGAAATGAGAGTTCTACAGTCCGTTACATGGACACTGACCGAGTTTGATTCAATTAGTCAAGTTAAGTTCCGTATTAACGGTCATGATCAAAACGTGATGCCTGTTAATCAAACACCAATTGGTGAAACAGCATCAAGAAATGATGGCATTAACTTAGATACAAAAGGGATTGTAGATATTACGAATTCACGTCCGGTTACTGTCTACTTTATCCATCAAGAAGGGAATAGTAAATATTATGTACCTGTAACAAAGCGTGTCAGCAACTCTGTTGATAATAATATTGAGGCTGTTGTTCAAGCGCTTGTTGAGGGGCCATCGATTACAAGTGGACTTCTTCCAAGTCTTAATCCAAATGTAGCATTATTAGATCTGCCGTCTATTGAAGAGGGACAAGTGACTCTTAACTTCAATGAATCTATTACTGAAAGTTTTAATAAGATGATGATCACAGAAGATACCTTAAACTCTCTGGTACTATCGATTACTGAGCAACCAGGTATTGAAAGTGTATCTATTCTAGTTAATGGTCAGACGGAAGCTGTAACAGAAGACGGTGAAACGCTAGCTGAACCAGTAACTCGCCCAGAAGAAGTAAACACAGGTAGTTTTTAAAATCAAAATTTTGCTATACTATATAGTGTAAGTAAGAGGTGGACATTTGTTCACCTCTTCTTTCTTAGTCTTTGTTCTGGTATGTTAGTCATCATATCGGACTGAAAGGAGAAACATCATGAGACCAGATGGTCGAGAGCCATTACAATTAAGACCTATACATATTGAAACGAATTATGTGAAACATCCTGAAGGATCTGTGCTAATTTCTGTTGGGGATACGAAAGTTATCTGTTCAGCTAGTTTGGAAGACAGAGTCCCTCATTTTTTACGTGGTGAGGGGAAAGGGTGGATTACCGCCGAATACTCAATGCTACCTAGAGCTACTGAACAAAGAAATATTCGGGAGTCCTCTAAAGGGAAAATCTCAGGTAGAACGATGGAAATCCAGCGTTTAATTGGAAGAGCATTAAGAGCCGTTGTAGACTTAGAAGCCATGGGTGAAAAGACACTTTGGGTTGATTGTGATGTCATACAAGCTGATGGAGGAACAAGAACGGCTTCCATTACAGGTGCATTTGTTGCGATGGTGTTAGCATTTGACAAAGTGAATCAACAAGCTAAATTTTCTTCTTTCCCTGTTAAACAATTTTTGGCGGCGACAAGTGTAGGAATCTCAAAAGAAGACAACGTTATATTAGATTTAAATTATATAGAAGACTCAAGTGCAATGGTAGATATGAACGTTGTCATGACAGGAAATGGAGAATTTGTTGAGCTGCAAGGGACTGGAGAAGAGGCAACTTTTACACATAATCAATTATTGGAGATGCTTGATGCGGCCAAGACTGGTATCCAATCCCTCATTCAACATCAGAAAGATGCATTAGGTGACATCGCAAATCGAATTCAACTAGGTGATGAATAATGAAACGAAAAGTGGTTATTGCAACACAAAATAAAGGGAAAGCAAAAGAGTTCGAAAGTTTGTTTTCATCCTTTAATTTCGAAGTAGTAACACTATTAGATTTACCAGAAGCTATTGATATTGTAGAAGATGGTTCCACTTTTGAAGAGAATGCAACGATTAAATCTGAAACAATAGCTAATAAATTTGACTGTATCGCCATTGGTGATGATTCTGGATTGATTGTGGATTTCTTAAATGGAAAACCTGGAATCTATTCTGCTCGTTATGCTGGAGAGGAAAAAAATGATGAAGCGAACCTCCAAAAAGTATTACACGAATTAGAGGGAGTTCCATCAGAAGAAAGAACAGCAAGATTTTATTGTGCACTTGCATTCAGTGCCCCTGGAATTAAGACAAAAACAGTGTCTGGTACCTGTGAAGGTAAAATTTTAACGGAAAAAAGGGGAAGTGAAGGATTCGGTTATGACCCCATCTTTTACGTCGAGGATTTAGGAAAGTCATTAGCTGAACTATCAAAAGAAGAAAAGAATCAAATTAGTCATAGAGGTAATGCCATTAAAAAGCTAGCAGCTGTTATTGACGAGTGGATGGAGGAAGTGAAGAATCATGAAAATCGTGATTGTTAGCGATAGTCATGGTCAGACGGACGAGCTCCTAAAGGTTGTAGAAGAATATCAGGAGGCAGATGCTTTTATACATTGTGGGGATTCCGAACTACCGGCTGACAGTAAATCGATCCAACCATTTGTCACGGTTAACGGAAATTGTGATTGGACAAGTCCTTTTGAAGATGAAAAAGTATTGAAGAAAGGTTCCTACAAGATCTATATTACTCATGGACACCTTTATCAAGTTAAAACGTCTTTACTATCACTAAACTATAAGGCTGAGGAGAAAGGGGCCAATATTGTTTGTTTTGGTCATTCTCATCTAGTGGGGGCAGAGATGATTGAGAATCGTCTTTTTCTTAATCCAGGAAGTTTACGAATGCCTAGAGGGCGGAAAGAGAGAACGTTTATGGTGCTAGACCTTGAAGAAAACAAGGCTGTTGTTACCATTATGAACTTTGACCAAATGGATCAACCAGTTGCACAATATGAATTTGAATTTGGAGAAAAGTAAGAAGTAGTTCTGCTTTTCTCTTCTTTCTCTTCTTCTACATGACAGAGAAGATAAGAGAAACAAATAAATAAAAAAAGTTAGTAATGTATGTTGACTTTCCATCGAATGCCTACTATAATAATCCTTGTCCTCAAAAAAACAAAGAAAATAACACTTGCTTTTATCGAGGATTTCATGTAAAATATAAGAGTATGTCGCTTGTATATTACGGATATCTATACTAACTTGTCCCAGTAGCTCAGCAAAGCGTAAACATCTTGAGTTACTTCGATGTAGCTTTGTTCCGACGCATCAATCATCATTGATCAGCTTGCAGAGGAAGGAACAGGTTTTGTAATAGCGGTTCATACTATTTAAAATATTTTTTTCATACTTTGTCCCAGTAGCTCAGCAGGATAGAGCAACAGCCTTCTAAGCTGTCGGTCGGGAGTTCGAATCTCTCCTGGGACGCTATCATAAAGCTTGCTGATTTATCAGCAGGCTTTTTTCTTTGCATATAGAGTATAAAAAAACGTTATCCTGCCGCATAATTGTTAAAGACGTTTTTCTTATCAACGGTTCTATTTGAAATGTTCTTCTTGATAATAGTTTAACCTTTTTACGTAAATGTCTTTTTGCTACACTTGGAATGACACAAAAATGGAAAAGAGCGATTTGAATGAATAAAAAGGAAGAATCTAACACCAATAACGTCATTCCCTTTCCAAATCTTAAGGAACGACTGCTGCAATTGGGTGCTGATGCCTTGCAAGACGATGATCCACAAGAGGCTGTTCGATACTTAGAACAGGCTTTTTCATATGATTCTGATGATTATCGTGTCCTTTGGGCGCTTATAGCGGCTTATATGGAACAAAAGCATTGGTCCAAAGCAAAGAAGATTTGTCAGGATATGCTAAATAAAGGGATTGGCTCTTATTACATGGTGTTTGAAACATATGTAAAAACATTGATTGAACTAAGAGACTTTGAGGAAGCGGAAAAGCATATTTCTGCTTTATTAGAAGAACAAAGGGATGAACTAAATCCTAATGTACATGACCGCCTTGAAAACCTATTATCTCTGATTGAAAAAAGAAAGAGTAACAAAACGAATTCAACTCAAGAGGAATCAGACTCCATTGCGAAGTTTGATGATTCATACTGGTTTCAGCACTTGCACCTCTTTCAACAAGATATCAGACCATACATAAACGACATACAGGTCATGTTAAATGAAAATGATCGACATCCTTTTATTAAAACTGTCATGCTACATGCCCTTATCGAACAACATTACGATCTACCAGTATCTGTAACCAAATTTGATAAGACTCGTACTATCATTCCTGTAAAGCAGGAGGGGTTCAATCAACAGTCTTTCTATTTGAAACTAGTATCTATCCTTAGAGAACAAATTGAGAGTGAAAATCCTACCTTGTTCTCAAGTTTAAAGCAGCTAGTAGAACGAAACTTTTTTATACTATTTCCTTTTCAAATGGAGCCAGAAAACGAAGAGAATACCTGGGCATGTGCTTACCATTTAAAAGGATTAGAACTGTTTAGTCATTCATTCAGTAGAGATGAAGTCATCAAACGTTACGAAACAACGGAAGAGCAAGTTATGAAATCGATAGACTATCTAGAATTCCTAGATACTATTCCATTTCCAGATGCCTAAAGTGATTTGAGAGTCCTATGGAAAATGGTTGAAACGTTTGTGCCGTGTGTTATAATGTAATGGTTGCATTACTATGAGAATACTAATAAATCCTTGAAGAACACGGATTTATTCATGCTATATTTTTAAAAAATAAACAAGCATGTAGATGTATTTTTGGCGAAAAAATGAAGTACAATTATATATTTGTTGGAGGGAACAATATGTCTGCTAAATGGGAAAAGCTTGAAGGAAACAGTGGTGTCTTAACAGTTGAGGTTGACGCTGAAACAGTTAACGCTGGTCTTGATCAAGCATTTAACAAAGTTGTAAAGCAAGTTAACGTACCTGGTTTTAGAAAAGGGAAAATGCCTCGTGCATTATTCGAAAAGCGTTTCGGTGTAGAATCACTTTACCAAGATGCATTAGACATCATTCTACCGGAAGCTTATACAAAAGCGATTGAAGAAACTGGAATTGAGCCAGTAGATCGTCCTGATATTGATATTGAGCAAATTGAAAAAGGGAAGGCCTTAGTATTCAAAGCGACTGTAACAGTTAAACCTGAAGTTAAACTTGGTGATTACAAAGGGCTTGAAGTAACTCCACTTGATCGTGAAGTTACAGAAGAAGACGTAAATAACGAATTGAAAAAAATGCAAGAGCAACAAGCTGAGCTTGCAGTTAAAGAAGAAGGTGCAGCTGAGCAAGGTGATACAGTTGTTATCGATTTCGAAGGTTTCGTTGATGGAGAAGCATTCGAAGGTGGTAAAGCTGAAAACTATTCTCTAGAATTAGGCTCTAACTCTTTCATCCCTGGTTTCGAAGACAAATTAGTTGGTGTTGAAACAGGCGCTGAGAAAGATGTAGAAGTTTCATTCCCTGAAGAGTACCATGCTTCTGAATTAGCTGGAAAACCAGCAGTATTCAAAGTAAAAGTACACGAAATCAAAGCAAAAGAACTTCCTGCACTTGATGACGAGTTCGCAAAAGATGTAGATGAAGAAGTTGAATCTCTAGATGCATTAAAAGAAAAAATCACTACTCGTTTGAAAGATCAAAAAGAACAAGAAGCTGATTTACATGTTCGTGATACGGTAGTTGAAAAAGCGGCTGAAAATGCTGAAATTGACATTCCAGAAGCAATGGTTAAAACTGAGACAGATCGTATGGTTCAAGAGTTTGAACAACGTCTACAAATGCAAGGTATGAATCTTGAGCTTTACTTCCAATTCTCTGGTCAAGATGAAGATGCTCTTCGTGGCCAAATGAAAGAAGAAGCTGAAAAGCGTGTACGTGTAAACCTAGTTCTTGAGGCGATCGCACAAGCGGAAGGTTTAGAAGCATCAGATGAAGAGGTTGAAAAAGAGCTAGAAGAAATGTCTTCTCAATACAACCTATCAGTAGATCAAATTAAAACAGCTCTTGGTGGAAGCCTTGACGGTCTAAAATCTGACCTAAAAATTAAAAAGGCTATCGAATTTCTTGTGGAAAACAGCAAGACTGTTGCATAATAATAGTAATACAACAAAGGCGCGATAAATATCGTGCCTTTGTTGACAATTAAAAGTCATTTTTTTCAGTTGCTTAAATCCTGAAGTGGCAGTATTCTATTGAAAAGGATTCGAATTGGAAAGAGAAGAAAAGAATTTTTATTACATATATGCGGTTGAACCTTCGGGTAAATGGATACCATTAAAACATAAAGATAAAAGAAGTGCTCAGGTCCAATCATTTCCCGTACATACTTAATTTGTGTTAAAATGCAGTACATATTCGAGGTTAAAGTTTGGTAAACATATTCTTAATTAAAGTTTTCTTTTCTCCAGTTCGGATCAAATCAAAGGGGTGAAGAGATGTTCAAGTTTAACGATGAGAGAGGACAAGTTAAGTGCTCATTTTGTGGAAAAACTCAGGATCAAGTTAGAAAAATCGTTGCAGGTCCTGGTGTCTATATATGTGATGAGTGTATTGAGTTGTGTACTGAAATCGTAGAAGAAGAACTCGGAACAGAAGAAGAAGTAGAATTCAAAGATGTTCCAAAACCAAAAGAGATTAGAGAAATTCTAGATGATTATGTTATTGGGCAAGATCAAGCGAAAAAGTCACTTGCTGTTGCAGTATATAATCACTATAAGCGAATCAACTCAAACAGTAAGATTGACGAAGTAGAACTAGCGAAAAGTAATATTTGTTTAATTGGTCCTACGGGAAGCGGAAAAACTTTATTAGCCCAAACCTTAGCAAGAATATTGAACGTGCCTTTTGCCATTGCGGATGCTACTTCACTAACAGAAGCTGGTTATGTAGGGGAAGATGTTGAAAACATTCTGTTAAAGCTTATCCAGTCAGCAGACTATGATGTTGATAAAGCAGAAAAAGGAATCATCTACATTGATGAAATCGATAAAATTGCTCGTAAATCCGAGAATCCTTCGATTACAAGAGATGTTTCCGGTGAAGGTGTTCAACAAGCACTATTAAAAATCTTGGAAGGAACAGTTGCAAGTGTACCACCACAAGGTGGAAGAAAGCATCCTCACCAAGAATTTATTCAAATTGATACCTCAAATATCTTATTTATTTGCGGTGGTGCCTTCGACGGAATTGAGCAAATTATTAAACGTCGTTTAGGTCAAAAGGTTATTGGATTTGGTGGAGAGTCTAAAAAAGAAGATATTGACCAAAAGCAACTTTTATCTAAAGCATTACCAGAAGACTTACTAGGCTTCGGACTAATCCCTGAATTTATTGGGCGATTACCAGTAATTGCAAGCCTAGCACCACTTGATGAAAATGCCCTAATTGAAATTTTAACAAAGCCTAAGAATGCACTCGTTAAGCAATATCAGAAAATGTTAGAGCTTGATGATGTTGAATTAGAATTTGAAGATGAAGCACTTGTGGAAATTGCTAAAAAAGCGATTGAAAGAAAAACAGGTGCACGTGGACTTCGTTCCATCATCGAATCCATTATGCTTGATGTGATGTTTGATCTACCATCTCGTGATGATATCCAAAAATGTGTCATTACAAAAGAGACAGTAACCGATCAAAAAGCACCGAAGCTTCTATTGGAAGATGGAACTGAAGTGTCAGCTGAAAAGAAAAACTCTGCATGAAATCAAATGACCTAAGCCTTGGGGGCTTGGGTCATTTTTGTTTTGGATGATTTGTGGACATTGAATTAGTTTATGTGCACATTTAAGGGGAGCAGCTTGAAAACTAGGACATAAAATCAGTTTATGTGCACGTTTAAAGGAATCAGCCCAAAAAGTAGGACATAAAAGCTAAATAGTGTGCGTAACTCATCCAATGAGTATTCAGTTTCTCAAGGTGCCTATTGCAACGCAATCAAGAAATGATGTAAAGCGTTTTTTAAGTAAATTACTCAATATTATCCATCAACTCCTCCCAGTTTTTTACTCATTTCTCTTGTTTATTCCTCTCCTTCAACGGAAATACTAGCATATATCACAAACTAGTTAGATTCAGGAGGGAAAGGGATGAGTTGGACAGGTATAGCATTGGTGATCCAGTTGTTTTTTGGGATCATAATCGGTCTTTACTTTTGGAACTTATTAAGAAATCAACGTACGCAGAAAGTATCCATAGATAAAGAATCTAGAAAGGAAATGGAACAATTAAGGCGTATGCGTTCGATTACTCTTACCGAACCGCTAGCTGAAAAGGTTAGACCATCCACGTTTGACGATATCATAGGGCAAGAAGATGGAATTAAATCACTGAAAGCAGCCCTTTGCGGACCAAATCCTCAACATGTCATTATTTATGGACCGCCAGGCGTTGGGAAAACAGCTGCGGCAAGATTGGTACTCGAGGAAGCGAAGAAAAATGCTAAATCCCCATTTAGACGTTCCTCCGTTTTTGTCGAGCTAGATGCAACCACTGCAAGGTTTGATGAACGAGGTATTGCGGATCCACTTATTGGATCTGTACATGACCCGATATACCAAGGGGCAGGGGCAATGGGGCAAGCCGGTATTCCTCAACCGAAGCAAGGAGCCGTTACAAATGCACATGGTGGCGTATTGTTCATAGATGAAATTGGGGAATTGCACCCCATTCAAATGAACAAGCTTTTAAAGGTATTAGAAGATCGGAAGGTATTTCTAGAAAGTGCTTATTATAGTGAGGAAAACACACAAATACCTACTCACATCCATGATATTTTTAAGAATGGTCTACCAGCAGACTTTCGGTTAATAGGGGCGACTACAAGAACACCAAATGAGATACCGCCTGCTATTCGTTCTAGATGTATGGAAGTCTTCTTTAGGGAATTGGATCCTGAAGAAATTGCCAAGGTTGCAAAGCGAGCTGCTGAAAAAGTGTCTCTTCGCATAAGTGAAGAGGGGCTAAAGGTTCTCTCATCCTATGCTCGAAATGGACGGGAAGCAGTGAATCTTGTACAAATTGCTGCAGGATTGGCTATTACAGAGGATCGTTCATTTATTAAGGATGAAGATATTGAGTGGGTTATTCACTCTAGTCAGCTTTCGCCTAGGATTGAGAGAAAAATTAGTGAAAAGGCATCAATCGGTTATGTGAATGGATTAGCGGTTTACGGGCCAAATAGTGGGGCCTTGCTCGAATTAGAAGTTACAGCTATCCATGCGAAAGATAAAGGTAGTATTAACATCACTGGAATTGTAGAAGAGGAAAGCATCGGTAATTCCAGTAAGTCAGTCCGTCGAAAAAGTATGGCAAGAGGTTCGATTGAAAATGTAATAACGGTATTACGTTCTATGGGTGTTCCTGCTGGAGAATACGATTTACATATTAACTTCCCTGGTGGTATTCCAGTAGATGGACCATCAGCGGGTATAGCTATTGCTACTGGGATCTACTCAGCAATTTTTAAACAACCCGTACGCCATGATATTGCCATGACAGGCGAAATTAGTATCCATGGTAATGTAAAGCCTGTTGGTGGGGTATACGCTAAAGTAAAGGCAGCTAAGCAAGCAGGTGCCAGTACGGTCATAATTCCAGAAGAAAATATGCAATCGATGTTAAAAGAGATTGAAGGAATCGAAATTATCCCAGTTAAGCACCTTCGAGAAGTTTTTGAACGAGCTTTTGTTGATCAACAATTAGAAGAACATATGGGACCGAAAACGATAGAGCTCTCAAAAAAGGAAAGTGTTTAGGAGCGAAAGTATGAAAAGCTTCGGCGCTTATGCGAACCGAAGCTTTTCTATGTACAAATGATTATTTTTATTAGTGTATAATATAATCTTAAGGTTTATTTTTGTACAAAATAAAAGGGCTAGTATAAAATGTATGAACAAAGAAGAAATTTGTTGACGGAGGTGTTAACATGGCAGATAAAAAACAAATTACGGTTCCCCTACTTCCACTAAGAGGTCTCCTTGTATTTCCATCTATGGTTTTGCACTTAGATGTGGGTAGGGATAAATCGGTACAGTCACTTGAAGAAGCCATGATAGACGATCATCTCATCTTTTTAACAACACAAAAAGATACAGGCATGGATAACCCATCAAAAGACGATGTTTATCAATATGGAACTTTAACAAAAATCAAGCAAATGCTAAAGCTTCCCAATGGAACCGTTCGTGTTTTAGTGGAAGGATTAAAGCGTGCTGAATTGGTTGAGTTCATCGACAAAGAAACTCATCTGGAAGCACATATAAATCCTGTAGATGTAATAGATGAGAAAGACATAGAAAAAGAAGCCTTAATGAGAACACTACTAGAATATTTTGAGCAGTACATAAAAATGTCTAAAAAGGTCTCAGCTGAAACCTATGCTTCTGTTACTGATATTGGAGAACCGGGACGATTGGCAGATATTATTACATCTCACCTTCCAATCAAGTTAAGTGATAAACAAAAAATATTAGAGACGACAGACGTAACGAAGAGACTAAACAGTGTTATTCATTTCCTACATAATGAAAAGGAAATTCTCCAATTAGAAAAGAAAATTGGACAACGTGTAAAACGCTCTATGGAACGAACTCAAAAAGAGTATTACCTCAGAGAGCAAATGAAGGCGATCCAAAAAGAGCTTGGAGATAAAGAAGGAAAAACAGGTGAAATAGCGGATTTAACGAAGAAAATTGAAAATGCTGGAATGCCTGAACATGTACTGAAGGCAGCCAAAAAGGAACTAGACCGTTACGAAAAAGTACCAACTAGTTCTGCCGAAAGTGCCGTTATTCGTAATTATCTAGACTGGTTAATCGCTCTACCTTGGAGCAAGGCCACTGAAGATGATTTGAACTTAAAGAAAGCGGAAAAAGTATTGGATGAAGAGCACTATGGCCTAGAAAAGGTAAAAGAGAGAGTTTTGGAATACTTAGCTGTTCAAAAGCTAACGAATTCCTTAAAAGGGCCGATTCTTTGTTTAGCAGGTCCTCCAGGTGTTGGTAAGACAAGTCTCGCCAAATCTATTGCCACATCATTAGGACGTCATTTCGTGAGAATTTCCCTAGGTGGAGTTCGTGATGAGTCTGAAATTAGAGGACACAGAAGAACCTATGTTGGGGCAATGCCTGGTCGAATTATTCAAGGGATGAAAAAAGCGGGAACGGTTAACCCTGTCTTTCTTTTAGATGAAATAGACAAAATGTCCAACGACTTTAGAGGCGATCCTTCTTCTGCAATGCTAGAGGTTTTAGACCCTGAGCAAAATCATACATTTAGTGACCATTACATTGAAGAAACGTATGACCTCTCTAATGTCATGTTTATTGCTACAGCTAATAATTTAGCGACCATCCCTGAACCTTTACGTGACCGGATGGAAATTATAACAATTGCAGGTTATACAGAGCTTGAAAAACTGCATATTGCCAAAAACCACTTAATTCAGAAGCAAGTAAAAGAGCATGGACTTCAAAAGTCTCATATCCAATTCAGAGATGAGTCCATTGTAAAAATCATTCGCTATTACACACGTGAAGCGGGTGTTCGTGGTCTTGAAAGACAAATTGCATCCATCTGTAGAAAGGCTGCGAGAGTCATCGTTTCTGAGGAAAGAAAGAAAGTGGTTGTGACGGAGAAGACGGTCGAAGAGTACTTAGGAAAGCCGAAGTTCAGATATGGCCAAGCAGAGCTAGAAGACCAAGTGGGTGTCGCAACAGGCCTTGCCTACACTACGGTAGGAGGGGATACACTGCAAATCGAAGTATCGCTTTCTCCAGGTAAAGGTAAGCTTGTGTTAACAGGAAAGCTTGGAGATGTCATGAAAGAATCAGCCCAAACTGCGTTTAGTTATGTACGCTCAAAAGCAAATGAATTAGGCATTCCTGAGGATTTTCACGAAAAGCATGATATTCACATTCACGTTCCAGAGGGAGCTGTACCTAAAGATGGTCCTTCTGCTGGGATTACGATTGCAACGGCTCTTGTTTCAGCTTTAACCGGAAATCCAATTCGTAAAGAAGTGGGGATGACGGGAGAAATTACATTACGAGGGCGTGTGTTACCAATCGGTGGGTTAAAAGAAAAGTCTCTCAGTGCACACCGAGCGGGTCTGACGAAAGTGTTATTCCCGAAAGACAATGAGAAGGATTTAGAGGATATCCCTGAAGTAGTACGAAATGAATTGGAGTTTGTATCCGTTTCACATGTAGATGAAGTACTGAAGCAGGCATTAGTGGAGGGGACTTCATGATCATTCATTCAGCTGAAATATATATAAGTGCGGTCAAGCCAGAGCAGTACCCACCTGGATTTGAGCCTGAATTCGCACTAGCAGGACGCTCCAATGTAGGGAAGTCATCTTTTATCAATAAAATGTTAAATCGAAAAAATTTAGCTAGAACATCCTCTAAGCCTGGAAAGACTCAAACCTTAAACTTTTATCATATAAACGAATCCTTTTATTTTGTGGATGTACCTGGATACGGTTATGCGAAAGTCTCTAAAAAAGAGCGCGAGGCTTGGGGCAGGATGATGGAAACCTATTTCTCATCTAGAGAGCAATTAAAAACGGTTCTTTTAATTGTAGACCTACGTCATCCTCCATCAAAAGATGATGTGACGATGTATGGTTTTCTCAAACATTTCGAACTGAACTGTACCGTTATTGCTACAAAGGCAGACAAAGTGCCAAAAGGAAAATGGCAAAAACACGTGAAAATCGTGAAAGAAACATTAGATTTTGACCCATCCGATAACCTGATAGTCTTTTCTTCTGAAACAGGGGAAGGTAAAGATAAGGCATGGGGATTACTTCAGTCCTATATGTAAATAAAAAAACCGGCCACCGATGGCCGGTTTTCTTGCTTTTGGTAGCAATTGAATAATTTATTTTCTTTTAAAAAATAATAGAAATAATCCAACCCCGATGAAGATAAGGGGCCAGAAACGTTGAATCATAGAAATACTGGTTTCGATAAAACCGATGGTGGTTGTCACTTTATCAGAAAATAGTAAAAAGACCGCTAGTATTAAAAATGAAACACCTATAGCAAAGCCATCTCCTTTTTTCTGATAATACAACAGGAAACTAAGGGCAATAATTAAAACAAAGACACCAAAGTGATTAGACCATAATCCTAATTGATATACGACATGGAAATGAATGCCGATTCCGGTAAACATCACACCTGGAAATATACTTTCATAATCTTTTCCTATGTACGCTTGTCCAATAAATGCTATACCGATGATAACAAGTAAAGTAGGCCAGGACTGTAAATAACCCCAACTTGATGGGAACCAATTATCGATAAAGAAATAACAGCCAAATCCTAATAATAGAATTCCGGGAAAAATACGTGACTTCATTATTTTCTCTCCTAAATCATTCACTTGAATCTTGTACCTATTTTTGATACTGTACAATATGGGTATTTAATAGAAATCAGTGCAAATCTGAAGATTTACCTTGAATTAAATACTATCATAACTTTCAAAATGTGTTCACAAATATTTTAAGAGTCCTACTTTAGTCATGTTATACTTAATATAGCTTGTAAATGAACGAATAAGGGGGTGTCCCACACATGCATATTCTAGTCGCTGGATTAAACTATAAAACTGCCCCTGTTGAAATTCGCGAACGGTTGTCGTTTCAAGAGAATGACCTACAACAAGCGATGCAACAGCTGCAAAACCAAAAAAGTATACTAGAGAACGTTATCGTTTCTACTTGTAACCGTACAGAAGTATATGCCGTTGTCGATCAATTGCATACGGGACGCTATTATATAAAAGATTTTCTTTCTAAATGGTTTAATATTGATAAAGAAGAATTTTCACCATACCTCTTCTTCTATGAAAATGAGCATGCCACAGAGCATCTTTTTCGTGTTAGCTGTGGACTAAATTCCATGGTACTTGGAGAAACCCAAATTCTAGGACAAGTTCGCTCTAGTTTCTTCTTGGGTCAAGAGGGTGAAACAACAGGAACGATTTTTAATCATTTATTCAAAGAGGCTATTACGGTAGCAAAAAGAGGTCACTCAGAAACGGAAATTGGGTCAAATGCAGTTTCCGTCAGTTATGCTGCTGTTGAGCTTGCAAAGAAAATTTTCGGTTCTCTTGAAAAACAGCATGTCCTAATCATTGGTGCTGGTAAGATGGGAGAACTGGCTGCTGAAAATCTGTATGGAAACGGTGTGAAAAAAGTAACCGTTGTGAACCGTACGTTTGAAAAAGCAGAAGCATTAGCAGGTAAATTTTCTGGGAACGCTAAGTCACTTCAAGAACTACAATGTGCTTTACTAGAGGCTGATATTGTTATTAGTTCAACAGGTTCTAAAGATTATGTTATAACGAAAGAAATGATGGCTGAAGTAGAAAAAATGAGAAAAGGCCGTCCTATTTTCATGGTCGATATTGCGGTACCGCGTGACCTTGACCCTGCTATAGATGATATTGAGAGTGTTTTCTTATATGACATTGATGATCTAGAGGGAATTGTTGAAGCCAACCTAGCGGAAAGAAAAGTAGCTGCTGAGCAGATTGAGCTAATGATTGAAGAAGGGTTAGTTGCTTTCAGTCAATGGTTAAATACTCTCGGTGTAGTTCCTGTAATTACAGCGTTACGTGAAAAGGCGCTAGCTATTCAGGCTGAAACAATGAAAAGTATTGAGAGAAAGCTTCCAAACCTATCAGATCGTGAACAAAAAGTATTAAGTAAACATACGAAAAGTATTATCAACCAGCTTCTAAAAGAACCGATTCTTCAAGCTAAAGAGCTTGCTGCACAGCCTAAAGCAGAAGAGTCACTAGACCTATTTATGAAGATTTTTGGAATTGAAGAAGCAGTGGAAGCACATAAACAACTACAGCAGCAACAACAGTTGAAATCGAGCACTAGTAAAACCGCTGTGGAGTCATATTCTTAGCGAGCGGGGTTACAGATATGGTTGACACATATATGACGAGGCTACATGAGCTGATGGTCGTTTTATACGCCATCAGCATATTGTTTTATTTTATAGACTTTCTTGATACAAACCGGAAGGCCAATAAAGTAGCCTTCTGGTTATTAGCAATTGTTTGGATTTTACAAACAATTTTTTTATTTATCTATATGATCCAAACCGGTCGTTTTCCTGTTCTTACGATTTTTGAAGGTCTTTATTTTTATGCCTGGACACTAGTCACATTATCTTTAATCATTAACCGATTTTTAAAAATGGATTTTATTGTGTTTTTTACCAATATTTTAGGGTTTGCCATTATGGCTATCCATACCTTTGCACCTGTACAAATTGATTCACAGGTGAGGGCAGAGCAACTAGTATCTGAACTCTTATTAACCCACATAACATTTGCAATGCTATCCTACGGTGCTTTTTCAATTTCCTTTGTATTTTCAGTACTGTACTTGATTCAATATGACCTGTTAAAACGAAAGAAATGGGGAAAAAGACTTCGAAGGCTTGGAGATTTATCGAAGCTTGAGTCCATGTCTTATGTATTAAATGTTATTGGTGTACCGATGCTTGTATTAAGCTTAATCTTGGGTGTTCAGTGGGCTTTTATTAAACTGCCAGAAATGAACTGGTTCGACCCAAAGGTTATTGGTTCCTTTGTAGTCCTTATCGTTTATAGTGGGTTTCTATATATGAAGGTAAGGAAGGAAAAAACGGGTAAATCTCTAGCTCTATGGAATGTTGCATCATTTCTAATTGTGTTAGTTAACTTTTTCTTGTTTGGAAGTTTGTCTTCCTTTCATTTTTGGAATACATAATAGGAGGAATTGTCATGAAGGTATTTACGGTCGGTTCTAGGAGAAGTCAGCTGGCTTTAACTCAATCTAATTGGGTGCTAGATCAACTCAGGGCACTAAATCATAATGAAGTAGATTTTACATTAAAGGAAATTGTAACAAAAGGGGATAAAATCCTTGATGTGACGCTCTCAAAAGTTGGTGGAAAAGGTCTTTTTGTAAAAGAGATTGAGCAAGCTATGTTTGATGGAGAAATTGACTTTGCTGTTCATAGTATGAAGGACATGCCAGCAGTACTACCTGAAGGTCTCATTATTGGCTGTATTCCTCAAAGAGAAGATCATCGTGATGTGTTGATCTCCAAGAATAAACAATCATTGGATGAACTTCCTGCAGGATCCATAGTAGGAACAAGTAGTTTAAGAAGGTCTGCACAAATTTTAGCTAGACGACCGGATTTGAAAATTCAATGGATTAGAGGAAATATTGATACAAGATTAAATAAGCTTGAAACGGAAAATTATGATGCCATCATTCTAGCAGCAGCAGGTCTTTCTCGTATGGGGTGGTCAAAGGATGTAGTGACCCAATACTTAGATCCTGACATCTGTGTACCAGCTGTTGGACAAGGTGCCCTTGCGATTGAATGCCGAGAGGATAACCATGAGCTACTAGAGGTACTTAAACCATTGCACTGTGAAAAAACAGCTAAAACGGTTCAAGCTGAAAGAGCATTTCTGCACAAAATGGAGGGTGGCTGTCAAGTTCCGATTGGCGGCTTTGCAACGTTGAAGGATAATGGACGAGTCCAATTAACAGCTCTAGTTGGCTCACCAGATGGAGAAATCATTTTCAAGGAAATAGTCGAAGGTGATGATCCAGTAAAAGTTGGTCAAAAGGCAGCAGAGCTTCTTTCTAAACAAGGAGCTAAAGAGCTGATTGATAAAGTGAAACAGGAGTTAGATCAGTAATGGAATCTGATCAACCATTAAAAGGATATAGAGTTCTATTTCCAAGAGGAGGGAAGCCTGCCGTTCGTTTTGCTAACCAGGTGAAGCAAGCTGGCGGTACTCCCTCTGTCATTCCATTGATAGAATTTAGAGCGAAGCCTTTCACAATCATGTCTCTTCAATCCTATCAGTGGCTTGTCTTTACAAGTCAAAATAGCGTTCGATATTTTCTAGAAAAAGCTGATTTATATAATTTTAAGGGTAAAATTGCAGCTGTTGGTGAAAAAACAGCAGAAGCTTTAGTAGAAAGAGGCTTTCACGTCGATTTCATCCCAAGTGTTTATGTGGCAGAAGTGTTTATAAAAGAGTTTCTCCCGATTGTAAAGCAAGGTGAAAGTCTTCTATTCCCCAAAGGAAACCTGGCGCCACCTACCATAAAAAATGAGCTACAACAGGTTGGCGTTCAGGTAGATGAACTGGTTGTGTATGAAACGTATTTTCCTAAGGAAAGTAAAGATGACTTAATAGAGTTCTTAATGAACGGGGATCAGTCACGGATAGTGGTTTTGACAAGCCCATCGACTGTAAGACATTTTATGAATGTGTTCCAATCTACATATGAAAAAGCTATGAGACCAAAATTGTTATATGCCGTTATAGGCACCGCTACTCAAAAAGCATTACAGGAGTATGGCGTTGAACCCGCTATCATGCCAGAACAATTTACTTTTGATCATCTTTTTAATGAAATTTTAACTTATTTTAAACAGCACTAAAGGAGGGTTATGGAATGAATGAATTACAATTTAGTCGTCACCGTCGCTTAAGACAATCACAAGGAATCCGTTCCATGGTGAAGGAAACGACGTTATCCCCAAGTGACCTCATGTATCCTTTATTTGTAGTAGAAGGTGAAGGTAAAAAGAACCCAATTGCTTCCATGCCAGGAGTTTATCAGATTTCACTGGATTACTTGAAAGAGGAAATGGAAGAGGTTGTATCACTTGGCATACCATCTGTCATTTTATTTGGAGTTCCCAATCATAAAGATGAGGTAGGCTCTGAAGCCTATAATGATGAGGGAATTGTACAGAAAGCAACAAGATTGATTAAAGAACAATTCCCAGAGCTTGTTGTGGTCGTGGATACATGTCTTTGTCAATATACAAGTCATGGTCATTGTGGAGTTATTAAAGACGGCTGTGTAGATAATGACCCGTCCCTTGAACTATTAACAAAAACGGCTGTTAGTCAAGCTAAAGCGGGTGCAGACATTATCGCACCTTCCAATATGATGGACGGCTTTGTTGCAGCGATTCGCCAAGGGTTGGATGAAGCTGGTTATTCGCATATTCCAATCATGTCTTACGGTGTTAAATATGCTTCTGCATTCTACGGTCCGTTTCGTGATGCGGCTCATAGTACACCTCAGTTTGGTGACCGTAAAACCTATCAAATGGACCCAGCCAATCGCTTAGAAGCGATGAAAGAAGCTTTAACAGATATGGAAGAAGGTGCTGACTTCTTAATTGTGAAACCAGCCCTTT
Source organism: Bacillus carboniphilus (assembly GCF_039522365.1). Lineage (GTDB taxonomy): Bacteria > Bacillota > Bacilli > Bacillales > JC228 > Bacillus_BF > Bacillus_BF carboniphilus. The sequence goes on from NZ_BAAADJ010000023.1 coordinate 190,393, forward strand.
CATATTTAGATATTATTCGAGAAGTGCGAAATGAAATTTTTGTTCCGATTGTAGCTTACAATGTGAGTGGTGAGTATGCCATGGTAAAAGCAGCTGCTCAAAACGGTTGGATTGATGAAAAGAAAATGGTGCTTGAAATGTTCACTAGTATGAAGCGTGCAGGTGCAAACATTATCATGACCTACCATGCAAAAGATGCTGCTCGTTGGATGAAGGAAGAACAATACTAATAGGGAGGTCGCATTATGAGGTCATATGATCGTTCCGTAGAAGCCTTTAGGGATGCACAAAACTTAATGCCGGGTGGAGTAAACAGTCCGGTAAGAGCGTTTAAATCTGTCAATAGGGATCCTATTTTCATGGAAAGAGGGAAGGGTTCCAAAATCTATGATATTGATGGAAATGAATATATTGATTACGTCCTTTCCTGGGGGCCTCTCATTTTAGGTCATTCAAATGAGTCGGTTGTAGAGGGAATTAAGAAAGTAGCTGAGAGCGGGACTAGCTTTGGTGCACCGACTTTAATCGAAAATAAACTGGCTGAACTTGTTATTGAGCGTGTACCATCTATTGAGATTGTACGAATGGTTTCTTCTGGAACAGAAGCAACGATGAGTGCTTTACGTTTAGCTCGTGGGTATACCGGAAGAAATAAAATCGTTAAATTTGAAGGCTGCTACCACGGACATGGTGATTCCTTGCTTATTAAAGCAGGTTCAGGTGTTGCTACACTAGGTCTTCCTGATAGTCCTGGTGTTCCTGAAGGGGTTGCTCAAAATACCATTACGGTTCCTTATAATGATATGGAGAGCATTCGATATGTATTTGAACAATATGGTGACGACATTGCGGGTGTAATTGTTGAGCCGGTTGCAGGTAATATGGGAGTCGTTCCACCACTTCCAGGCTTCCTTCAAGAATTACGCGAAATCACAGAAAACCATGGTTCTTTGCTTATTTTTGATGAAGTAATGACAGGTTTCCGTGTTGGATATAATTGTGCACAAGGTCATTATGGAGTGACACCAGATATCACTTGCTTAGGAAAAGTAATCGGTGGAGGACTTCCTGTTGGTGCCTATGGTGGAAGAGCGGACATTATGAAGCAAATTGCGCCATCTGGTCCAATTTATCAAGCTGGTACCCTATCAGGAAACCCGTTAGCGATGACAGCAGGGTATGAAACATTACGTCAATTAACACCTGAAACTTACGATGAGTTTGTGAAAAAAGGAGATCGCTTAGAAGCGGGAATTAAACAGGCTGCTGAGAAATATAACATTCCTCATTGTATTAACCGAGCAGGTTCTATGATTGGCTTTTTCTTCACAGATGAAATCGTTACGAATTATGAAAAAGCGAAGACTTCGAACCTAGAGTTTTTCGCGACTTACTATCGTGAAATGGCGAATGAGGGAATCTTCTTACCACCTTCTCAATTTGAAGGCTTGTTCCTATCTACCGCTCATTCGGATGAAGATATTGAAAAAACCATTCAAGCCATTGAAAAAGCGTTTTCGAAGTTGGCTTAAGGTTTGGGTAGCCCCCTGCATGTTGAGTGCAGGGGGTTTTTTGTTTGGGTAAAGGTGCAATTGTGGGACTGGAAGGTGCAATTCTGAGTTTGAAGGTGCAATTCTGAGATTGAAGGTGCAATTCTGAGATTGAAGGTGCAATTCTGAGATTGAAGGTGCAATTCTGAGATTGAAGGTGCAATTCCAAGCCTGAAGGTGCAATTCCAAGCCTGAAGGTGCAATTCCAAGCCTGAAGGTGCAATTCTGAGATTGAAGGTGCAAATCTGAGATTGAAGGTGCAATTCTGAGATTGAAGGTGCAATTCTGAGATTGAAGGTGCAATTCCAAGCCTGAAGGTGCAATTTTGAGCCCTTAGGTCTAATTTCGCAGTCCGAAGAGCAACCCCAGTTCCTCCTCCCCCACCCCCTCCCCAAGAACTTTTTCCAAATCCTCTCTACTTCTGTTCATAATTTGTCTTAAGCTCTCATACAGTGATAATGACATACTGAAGAAAAAATTGAAGTAATGGAAGGAGGAGTCCCTTTGACTCATGGAAATACCTCTTATTTACGTTTTTCCTTAGAAGAGTCTGTCTGGTTTCGAAAGGGACAGGAAGTAGCTGAGCTTCTTTCTATCTCATTGGAACCAAATGTGACGATTCAAGAGCAAGAACAATATGTTGCGATTCACGGCTCCTTAGAGTTAACTGGTGAATATAGACAGGTGGAATCAGATGGGAATCACGAGGTAGACGATTTATCTTCAGGCAGGTACGTTCGAATTAGTGAACAACGGGAAGATGATTGTTATGTGTTCCAACACTATTTCCCTGTAGATATTACAATTCCGCGAAACCGGGTAAATAGTTTGCAAGAGTTAGATGTAAATGTGGACAGCTTTGACTATGTTTTACCTGAAAGTAGTTGCTTAAAGCTCTCTGCTGATCTAACGGTTACTGGTGTACGAGGCCAGGAAGAAAGTGAGCTACAAGCAGAGGAAGTGTTTGAGGATGAAGTTGCGGATTCTATAGAAGAAGAAGCGGCTGAAGAGCAGTATGAACTAGTCCTACACCGTTCCGCTGAGGAAGAACAGGAAGAAAGTAGCTCAGAAGAACAAGAGGAAAGTAGAGAAGAAGAAGCAGAAGAATCATCAGAAGATGAAAGTTCTGAATCGCAAGAGGAAGCATCGTATTCATTTGCTGCTGAAGCGAGAAAGGCTCCAGAAGTAAATGATGAAGAAGATGAGGTGGTTCCTATCAATATTGCCTATCAGGCTAATCGTCCGAATGTGACAAATGAGTGGAATCACGAAGAAGCATTGGAACCTGCTTATCGAAGTGAAGGTGCTCAAAACTATGAAGATGAGCTATATGAAGAGGAAGTTGTAGAGGCTGAACAAGAAACACATGACGAATCTTCTTCATCTGATTACCATGAGGAAGTTTTAGAGGATAGCAAAAAGAATGTGAAGGTGCAAAGTCTAAAACAAAAAACAGCAAAAGGCAAAGGGATTTCCTTAGCTGAATTCTTTGCTAGAAAAGTAGAGACTGAAGAAACTTCCAAATTAAAAGTTTGCTTTGTTCAACATGGTGATTCTGTGGATTCTATAGCTGAGAGATACGAGGTAAGTGTTCAACAATTGTTAAAGGTCAATCATTTAGAAGCCCATGAAGATGTACATGAAGGGCAAGTTTTATATATCCCAACTGCAATTAAACCTATGGTTCATAAAAAATAGTCGATAGAGCAGGGAGGTATTGGGCCTATCCTGCTCTTCCCTTTTAAACAATTCTAACGATCTTTCGAGATGGTTCTAAAGCGCGGAAAAGGTAGGGGAGGTCATTTGTCACTTCAGGATGCATTACAATTAGTACAGCCTGTCCTCAGTCAGTACGGTATCAAACCTCATTATGTAGAACAGAATGGTTCTGCTTTTAAGGTATATTCCGATAAGGGTACATTTGCTTTAAAGGAAGCCGATCCTTATAAGGGGATGGATTTTGTTCGGAATGTCCATTATCTATATCAAAGAGGATATAACCGAATCGTTCCGATCTATCCGACACCTGATGGTAGATATGCGGTTCTTTATAGCCAAAGGCTTTTTTACTTAATGCCTTGGATATCTAATGAGAAAAATGAAGATCGGACTAGTCAGCATAAAAAGTTGTTCAGAGAATTGGCGCGTCTTCACACGCTTACGGTAAAAGATATAGAGGTAAGCGAGGAAGACACGAAAAACCATTACGAACAAACGAATGAGCAGTGGAAAAAAGAAGCTAGTATGCTAGACGAGATGATCGAGGCTTGTGAACAGAAATGGTACATGTCTCCTTTTGAGTTACTGTTTTGTACGTATTACCATGACATTAGTCAGGCGCTAAAATTTGCAAATCGTAAACTGGATGATTGGTATGAAGTCTCAAAAGATGCTAAGAAAATGAGAATGGTCATTGTTCATGGAAAGGTGTCTCCGGAGCATTTTTTATATGATGAAAAAGGCTATGGGTACTTTATCAATCTAGAGGATTCTCGATATGCCTCTCCTTTACATGATCTACTACCCTTTGTAGCCAAAAATTTAGAATCCCTTCCTAGACAAGATGAAGATATGGTCGATTGGATTTATACGTATGCTTCTTACTTTTCCCTTAAGGATGAGGAAATGGAGCTATTAACTAGCTATTTAGCACATCCGGGACCTGCTATTCAGGTATTGGAAAGATATTATAAGAGCAAGTCCAAATTTAATCAGCAAAAGGCTGTACAGGAACTGCAAAAGGCCTATTGGAGATTGAAAAATATTGAATATGTAGTCATGAGAATTGATGAAATAGAAAGAAAGAAAAAACAGGAAAAGGAAGGAGCCCAAGGCGAAGGGTAAATCTGGGCTCCTTAAATCCATTCAAAATAAAATGCCAGTGCAATTAAAACGAAGGTACATAATAATAAAACATCAAAGGTAGTAGGGAGTAAGATAGTTCGTATCCCTTGGAAAACACAAAAAGGTATGATGAACTGTTGGGCGATGCTTCGTACTGAACGTAACCATGAAGGCAGTGTATAAGGATTAAATTTTCTTCTCAACCAAAAGCACCTCTCCTCGGTTTCTCTTCTATAAACAAGATATGTGCATCCACCTATTTTTGTGAAATACTCTTTCTTCATTCACACGATAACCTTTTGGGTATACTATAAAAGAAATCAACTGTACCTTGACTTACAACTTTGTTTTCGCTAATATGATAAAAAGATAAATGAGACGATATGCAAGGAAAGGGAAGAGTACGTCGATTTAATCCGCTTTAAGAGAGAGGAGCTACTAGCTGAGAGGCTCCTTAAGGGATTTCGGTGGAAGGTCGCCCTGGAGCAGCTTTTATGAAAAAGTAGTAGTAAAAGCCGGTGTGAAGCCGTTATCAATTTGAGTGCTAAGACAGGTGTATTTGGCCTGCTTAGAATAAAGGTGGTACCGCGAAAATAAGCTCTTTTCGTCCTTTGGGATGAGAAGGGCTTTTATTTATTTTATATGAAAAATTGCTTTTAGGAGGAAGAGACATGGAAACAAAACAAAAAGAGCTTCCTACCAAATACGACCCGAAAGCCATTGAACAGGGTCGATATGAATGGTGGCTACAAGGTAAATTTTTTGAAGTAAAAGATGACAAAGAAAAAGAACCCTATACAATCGTTATCCCGCCTCCAAACGTAACGGGTAAGCTACATTTAGGGCATGCTTGGGACACAACGTTACAAGACATTCTAACAAGAATGAAACGCATGCAAGGGTACGATGTTTTATGGTTACCAGGTATGGACCATGCGGGGATTGCCACTCAAGCAAAAGTAGAAGAAAAGCTTCGTAATGAAGGGAAATCTCGCTACGATTTAGGTAGAGAAAATTTTGTTGAAGAAACATGGAAATGGAAAGAAGAGTATGCTGAACATATTCGTAAGCAGTGGGCTAAACTCGGTCTTGGTTTAGACTACAGTCGTGAAAGATTTACCCTTGATGAAGGGCTTTCAGATGCGGTTAAAGAAGTGTTCGTAGCCCTTTATAAAAAAGGTCTTATCTATCGCGGTGAGTACATCATCAACTGGGACCCAGCAACCAAAACGGCTTTATCAGATATTGAAGTTATTCATAAGGATGTTCAAGGTGCCTTCTATCATATGAAGTATCCACTTGCAGATGGAAGCGGTTCAATTGAAATTGCGACAACGAGACCTGAAACAATGCTTGGTGATACAGCAGTTGCCGTTCACCCTGAAGACGATCGTTATAAGCACCTTATTGGTAAAACAGTTATTCTCCCAATTACAGGAAGAGAGATTCCAATTGTTGGCGATGACTATGTTGATATGGAATTTGGTTCCGGAGCAGTAAAAATAACGCCAGCTCACGATCCAAACGACTTTGAAATCGGTAACCGTCATAATCTTCCTCGAATTCTCGTTATGAACGAAGATGGTTCGATGAATGAGAAAGCTGGAAAATACAAAGGTATGGACCGCTTTGAGTGCCGTAAGCAGCTGGTGAAAGATCTTCAAGAAGAAGGCATTCTCTTTAAAATTGAAGACCACCTTCACTCTGTTGGACACTCTGAAAGAAGTGGAGCCGTTGTTGAACCTTATCTTTCAACACAATGGTTCGTTAAAATGCAACCACTTGCAGATGAAGCGATTGCCCTACAATCAAAAGAAAACAAGGTTAACTTCGTTCCAGATCGTTTTGAAACGAACTATCTCCGTTGGATGGAAAACACCCGTGACTGGTGTATTTCTAGACAGCTTTGGTGGGGACACCGCATTCCAGCTTGGTATCATAAAGAAACGGGAGAAGTTTACGTTAACCAAGAACCACCAAGTGATATCGAAAACTGGAAGCAGGATGATGATGTACTGGATACATGGTTTAGTTCTGCATTATGGCCATTTTCAACCATGGGTTGGCCGAATGAAGAAGTGGCTGACTATCAAAGATACTATCCAACAAACTGCCTAGTTACAGGCTATGATATAATCGGTTTCTGGGTTTCACGTATGATTTTCCAAGGACTCGAATTTACAGGAAAGCGTCCGTTTAAAGATGTTCTCATTCATGGTTTAGTTCGTGATGCAGAAGGTCGTAAAATGAGTAAGTCTCTTGGTAATGGTATCGATCCAATGGATGTTATCGATCAATACGGAGCCGATTCATTACGTTACTTCTTATCTACAGGAAGCTCACCAGGTCAAGACCTACGTTTCAGTATGGAGAAGGTAGAGGCTATCTGGAACTTTGCTAATAAGATTTGGAACGCTTCTCGTTTTGCGATGATGAATATGGGTGACATGACTGTAGCTGATATTGATCTATCAGGTAAGAAATCAGTAGCAGATCACTGGATCTTGACTCGTCTAAATGAAACCATTGATACGGTAACAAAGCTTGCAGACAAGTACGAGTTTGGTGAAGTTGGCCGTGCGCTATATAACTTCATTTGGGATGACTTCTGTGATTGGTATATTGAAATGGCGAAGCTCCCATTAAATGGTGAAGATGAAGAGGCGAAGAAAACAACTCGTTCCGTATTAGCATACGTTCTTGATTCAACAATGAAGCTTCTTCATCCGTTTATGCCGTTTATTACAGAAGAAATTTGGCAGAAGCTACCGACTGAAGGTGAATCGATTACAACAGCTGATTGGCCAACAGTTAAGCCTGAGCTTTCAAATGAAAAAGCAGCAAAAGAAATGAAGCTTTTAGTTGAAATTATTCGTTCTGTGAGAAATATCCGTGCTGAAGTAAACACGCCTTTAAGTAAGAAAATCGATCTATACTTAAAGACGAAGGACCAAGAAACAGCAGAAACGTTAATTGCCAACCAAAGTTATTTAGAGCGCTTCTGTAATCCAGAAACAATTGAGATTGGCACTGGTGTACAAACTCCAGATAAAGCCATGTCAGCTGTAGTAACAGGTGCAGAAGTTATTCTTCCACTTGCGGGTCTCATCAACATTGATGAAGAAATTGCCCGTCTAGAAAAAGAATTAGAAAAGTGGACAAAAGAAGTTGAGCGGGTTCAAAATAAGCTGGCTAACGAACGTTTCGTTCAAAAAGCGCCACAAAACGTAGTAGATGAGGAACGTGCAAAAGAAAAAGACTACCTAGAAAAAAGAGAAATCGTTCTAAAACGAATTGAAGAATTGAAAAACTCTTAATAAGAAGGTTATGATGATGGCGGACCAAGTGTAATGGTTCGTCATCATTTATGTTCTAATTAAACCTATACTTAAAAGTAGTGAAGAGTGAGGGAAATGTAATGAATTATAACGAGGCATTAAACTGGATACATGGGCGTTTGCGACTTGGAATGAAACCAGGTTTAAAACGTATGGAATGGATGATGGAAAAGTTAGATCATCCGGAAAGAAGAACGAAATTTGTACATATTGGTGGAACCAATGGAAAAGGGTCAACCGTAAGCTTCGTGAGAACCATCCTACAGAGTGCAGGATATGAAGTGGGGACTTTTACCTCGCCGTACATCGAACAATTTAATGAAAGAATTAGTGTGAATGGTGTACCCATCTCGGATGAGGAGATGGTCTTGCTTGCTAAAAAAATAATTCCCCTTGCAGAAGAACTAGAAAAAACTGAGTTAGGTGGCCCAACAGAGTTTGAGGTCATTACCGCTATGTGTTTGTACTATTTTGGCTATGTTCATCCCGTTGATATCGTTGTGATGGAAGTTGGCTTAGGAGGTAGGTTTGATTCAACGAATGTCATTCACCCTCTGGTCTCCGTCATCACGAATATTGGGATGGATCATGTAAATATTCTAGGACACACAATCCCTGAAATTGCTTTTGAGAAGGCAGGCATCATTAAAGTCGGTACACCGGTTGTGATAGGAGAACAAAAGGAAGTGGCCATTCAAACAATAGAAGATGTGGCATCATCTCGAAAAGCTAAAATCTATCAAATAGGAAGAGAAATGAAGGTTTTAGACCATGTTTCTAATGTAGAAGGGGAACAGTTTACATTGGTCACACCTTTTAAAACCTATTCTCATTTACAAACGACTTTAAAGGGAACCCACCAAGTCGGTAATGCAGCATTAGCCATTATGACTATCGAATATTTAAAAGCTTATTATGCTTTTCTAGTCGATGAGGAGCATGTGTATGAAGGGGTAAAAAATACCTATTGGCCAGGAAGGTTCGAAGAGTTAATGAGTGAGCCTACCTTAATTGTTGATGGGGCACATAATCAGGAAGGAATTGACTCTTTAGCAGACACGATAAAGAAGAGGTTCCCTAAACAAAAAGTGAATATCTTATTCGCAGGCCTAGGAGATAAGCCTCTCAAACCAATGCTAGAAAAACTAGAAGATATTGCAGATTCCCTTTATATAACCACCTTTGATTTTCCTAGGGCAGCGGGGATTCAAGACCTTCATTCACTTATAGAGAGTAGTTCTGCCACATATGTTGAGGAATGGAAAGCTTGGTTAACTGATCTGATTCACACAGGAAAAAATGATGATGTACTAATCATTACAGGTTCTCTTTATTTCATTTCTGAAGTCAAGCAATATTTTCAAACAATTAAAATTTCGAAATAAATGAAATGTGTGACAAATACAAAAAACTTTGATAAAGTAAAGTGTATAATTGTGACTTTTCGACTAAATCTAGGAAGGAGGATATGAAATTGGACGTATCAACTACTAAAAAAAGACTAGTTTGGACCATGTGGGCCATTTTATTTCCAATTGGTATGGTTTATTCCTATATCAAATATCCTCCTAACCTCTCAGATATTAGTTTAGATATGGTTTGGTTCCTTTTATTAATGGTGGGATCAGCACTAGTCCCAATGGTGGTAAACCGAACGACTATATTTTTTGTATTGTGGACATCCATCGCTACGTTTTTATTATTTGGATTATTTATAGAAATCCTTTTTATTCAGATTGCATTATTATTTTTAATGGCTAAGGTGAAACCGGGTAAGGGGGACTCTTATAAGTATCCCTTAAACTCCCTCATGTTTTTAATCGTATCCCTTTTGAGTGGTATTACTTTTTATGCGTTGGGTGGGCAAAATGATCTAATCACTCTTGGTAACGGTCGTGACATTCTGCTCATATTGGCCTATACCTTTGTCTATTTTGCAAGTAACCAAGCTTGCCTCATGTTTCTTTCTAGAGCTATTTTAAATGTGAAACGGAAGTTGTTTAGTAAAGATTTTATTTGGGAAGCGGCTTCATTGTGCTTAGTCCTGCCTTTAGGTATGGTTTTATTTGTGCTATATAAAGAAATGGGAGTAATTTCTGCATTTTTAGTAGGAATTCCATTTTTCAGTGTAGCTATTATTTTAAAATTATATAACTCTGCTGATATCGTTAATGAACATTTACAGAAAGCCACAGATATTGGGCATGAGTTAACACAGAGTTTAAAAGCACGGGAAGTTATTGATTTGTTTATGAATCGAATCGTTTCTATTTTTCCTGTGAGTCATGCTTACATATTAGATGTTGTTGATAATAAGGAGCTTCATTTGATTCGAAGATATGAAAACGGTGATAATCTTAGTCTTGATATTGACCCACTGATCCGACATGAAGGAATTGCAGGTGAAGTGTGGGCATCTCAGAAGGCTGCTCTCTATCATTCAAGATCGGAGTGGCAAACGATTGCCAAAGGATATATGCCAGAGGGTGTAGAAAGTGTATTGTCAGTTCCGATTATGCGGAATCAAAAAGTAGTTGGAGTACTACTTTTAGCTACTCCTCAAAAGCAAGCCTATGAAAATTATCAACTAATGATTGTTGATATTTTATGTTCTTACTTAGCAATTGCATTAGAGAATGCAAGAAACTATGAATTGACTAAAAAAGAAAGTGAGCGTTGTGCTCTAACAGGCTTATACAATTACCGCTATTTTGAAAAGTTAATAGAAACTGAATATCAACATTTAAAAGAAAAGAAATACAATGACCTATCTCTCATACTCATTGATATTGACCACTTCAAATCTATTAACGATACTTATGGACACCAAAGTGGAAATGAAGTGTTAAGAGCATTAGCCGATCGCTTACTTCAATTCTTTGGAGACCAAGGGATTGTTGCAAGATACGGTGGAGAAGAATTTGTTATTTTATTACCGGATGTACCAAAGAAGGAAGCTCTTGCATTAGCTGAAACATTACGTGTCATGATTGCAAATAGACCATTCTCAGTTGAACAGCAGCTAACACAAAGCAGGAGTCGCTCGCTAATTCGAATTACAGCTAGTATAGGAGTAGCCAATGCACCGGAAGATGCAGAAGATTATTTAACACTAATCAGGCATGCTGACTATGCTATGTATGTTGGAGCAAAAAGAAGAGGAAGAAATAAAGTTTCTGAGTATCAATCTATACAAGCGAATGTTTAGAGGATATCCCGTCACAGGTGGGGTATCTTCTTTTACGTTTACAATAAACAATGAAAACATAAAAAAGAGGACTTTATTATCTGGAAATCTGAAAAAATTCATGAATTTGCTACTATTTCTCCCTTTTTTACTAGATTTAATACATGTCAAATGAAGTAGTATCGTATACAATATATATATAGAAAAAGTATGAACGGAGGTGGAGAAAAAATGGAAATATATTTACATATCGGAATTAGTGCAATAGGCCTAGCTATTCTATTTTTTCTCTTACCTGTACGCTGGACCTCGCTAGGGAAAGTGGTCATTTGGTTTACTTCTAGTTTAGTAGGAACACTATTTACCTTAGCTTGGAATTTACAACCTACAATTAAAACAATTCTTTTACATATCTTGTTAGCGATTACTCTGAGCTATTTAATCGTAAGACGTGGTACTGCCTTATTCGAGCTTCCAAAGGATGAAAGTAAAGTAGATACTTCAACTCAAGTAGAGCCTCTATATAATTACCATGCACAGCTAGAAAAGGCTAAAATGGCTAAGCCTGCTAATATTGTGGAAACCGAAGTCCACACAAATAGTGTACGTGAAGAACAAACAGAAATAGTTTCTCAGGAAATTTTTGAATCAGTACAACCAGATGTAACTGCTCTTTCAAAGTTGGAGGCCCTGACGAAGGAAGAACAGACTTTCATTTTGGATGGATTAGACTTTGAAGAAGAGCAAGAGGAAATCGGTCATTCAGATGAGGTATCAGTAGTTGATCATGATCCATTGACAGATATGGTTGAGGACGAACCGGGATATCTTCTAGATGACTGGATTATGGAAGATGCAATGCACAATGACATAAAGGAAGAACAACCGGAAGAAGTAGTAGCACAAGAATCCATTTTGACTCACTCTGAAAATGTCATATCCTTTGATGAAAAACGTAAAGAGAAACGCTCGATGAGTTCGTTAAACAGCATAGAAGAATTAGATTGGACTCTTCCAGAAGAGACTACAACAAATGAATCACAAGATGAAAATGCTTTCCAACTAGAAGAAAAAATAGAACAACCATTAAATTTAGCAGATAATGATGTTACTAAAAAGGAAGTTATAACATCTGCTTCTGAGCAAAAGGAAGAAGTAGTAGATTTAATGGATGAACACGCAAATGAAGATAGCCTAGAAAAGTATGAATCAGTTATAGATGGAAGAGCTCTTCTTTTAAATGACGGTTTAGCTAATTTATATAAAGAGAGAGCAGAATCTATAAAAAAATTGAAATCTAAGGACGAGCATGCCGATAGTACTTTAAAGGAACAGAAGCAGTTTCTCCAAGAATTGTCTAGTTGGTTCCGAGCATCTAATGATTAGTATTTGAGGTGTGATGATGTATATAAAGAAATATACTACTATATTTCTCTCTATTCTTTTAGGGACTGCCCTATTTGTTAGTCTTTTTCAGCTTAGTGTGTACGCATATGATAAATGGTTTAATCAAGCCTTTGCAGAACAGACCTTAATTGGAAGTGTTGATGTTTCAGGGCTTACGGATGAGGAAGCAGCACAGAAAGTAAGGGATGCTGTATCTTCTTGGAAGAATGATGTAAGCTTTTCTATTCAAATAGAGGAACAAACGATTCTTTTAAAGAATGATGCTTTTGATTTCGATATTGAATCATCGATTAAACAAGCAAAAGATTCAACTATTAACGCTCTAAACGTACGATTTTTGGAAGATCATCTACTATTGAAACTAACAACTGATGCTTCGCATGTGTCGATTAGTCCAAAGGAGATAGAACCTATTATTCAAATGATGGAGCAAAAGGCGTCCTATTTGTTAGCTCAATCAACATCCCTTGAGTTGAAAGGTGGAGACCAAAATCAGCCATCTACTCCGTCTCATACGGAGTATTCCATTACCATTGTGCGAACTACAGCAAGTCCAAATATAAATAAATATCTAAACCGTACAGCTTTAGAACTTGAACTTGAGCCAAATCATTCTTTCTCTTTCCTTAACTGGAGTGAAAAATATGGACTGTTAGACCTTACAAATGAAGAGCTATCTACCATTGCATCTGTTCTCTGGGAAGGGGTACTTTCAACACCAGTCAGTCTTGTTGAGCGACACACTAGTGGCTCCCTACCAGCATCCATACAACCAGGGTTAGAAGCGAAGATTGATAAAAATAACGGTCAAGATTTATCCTTCAACAATAGTACGGATGTACCTATTCTCTTTCAACTAAGGTCAACTGGTCCGAACACGATTAGCTTAACGATTTCTACAGAACAAACATCTAGTTTAGTGAGTTATTCTATCATTCAAGAAAAAGTATTAGAGCCTAGGAAGGTCATTCAATATGTATCTAATAATGATTCTAGAGCAGGCCAAACACTCCCTGGGCAAAAAGGATATGAAATTAAAATTATTAGAGAGTATACAGATACAAAAGGAAACATACTGCAATCGGAAGTGGTAGTAAAGGATTCCTATCTACCTATTCATGAAACCATTTTTCAAGTGGGTCCATAATCAGCTGTTTATTTGAGGGAAGTTATGATGAAATTTCAATCACAAGGATTTACAGTCATTGAGCTCTTAATTGCGTTTGCTGTACTCTCCCTAGTTGTAGTGGGAGCAGCAGGCTTCTTCACGCAAGGCTTTCAATTTACATCCTATAACGAAGACAAACTATCAGCTGTTCATTTGTCTTCTCTTGTATTAGAGAAAGTGCAAGAGAATTTTAATGAGACAGCTTGTCCTAGTACAAGCACGGAAAACTTATTCCCAAAATATTTGTCTCTATTTGAAGATACACAAGCTGATGGGGCCTTTCTTCTAAACGATAAAAAATTTTATATTTCCCTTCTCTTATATTGCAACGGTTCACAAGACTTAAAAACCATGCATGTTCAAGTGTACGATAGCGTTACGCGGGATAAGCTCCTGAGTGAAAACTTTGGTTATGTCGAGCTCCAAACAGGGGGGACTGCCCAATGAAGAGGTACATAGGGAATGAAAGCGGTTTAACGTTAATCGAACTGCTTGGTGTATTTGTCATTTCATCTATTATTCTTACAGTCATCTTCAGTTTTTTTACCTTTGGTTCTAATGCATTTCAAAAAGATGAAGCAGCGGTTAGCCTTCAGAATGAGGCAAACCGGATTATGACGGCTATAACAGTTGCCTATTATTCTGAAGGGAGCTTTGTTCTTGAACAGAAAGACGAGAATGGAGATGGGAAACAAGAAATTGTGCTAAACGGGGCTATAATCTCAGAACAAAAGTTTGAGTACACAATGACACCTTTAAGTATTAGTTCAAATGTAAATCCAGTAGAGCTTGAATTAACAGTGATTGGTTCCTCGGAGCAAATCACTTTGAAAACTTATTTACGGAGTGTACGTACTAATGGTGGATCCTAATAAGCTTCTAAAAAATAATGAAAAGGGATCAGCATTGCTTTGGACTCTACTGATTTCGGCGGTACTAACGATCCTTGCTCTTACGTTAATCAGTTTTAACGTGACCCAAAGTAAGCAAAACAGTAAGTCAGAGACACTTGTTCAGGAAATTAACTTAGCAGAAATGGGTATTATTGATTTCCGGAATCGAATTTATTCGTACCTGCTAGGAGATCCTGGTCCAAGCAGTATAGAGGATATTACCAACTGGGTTACATCCAACTATGTTGGGCAAACCTTTGATGAATTCATCCCTGAAACCAACAATCGATTTGGATATCAGGTTTTCAATGTGGATGTTAACCAAGTTTCCGAAAGTCAATTGCTCATTACATTTAAAAGCAGTGGAATCACAAACTCGTCTTCTGTAGGAAAAACACTAACCAATATCATTGATATTCAAGCATCATCCGGTGGTGGTGGTGATCCTGGTTCTGGTGGTGGTGGCGGTGATGACCCTATCGGTGGTGGAGATGGCTCTGATTGGGGACCAGGATCTGGTGGCGATGAAGAAAGTGATTGGGATATCATTGAGCCAACAAATCCTGATACGAATACCTATGATGGAAATACTTTATTCGAAGAAAACGTCGACTTAGATCAGTCTGGTGAAAATGTTGTTGTAAATGGACATGCGAAATTTGAGCAGGATCTGGAGCTATCTGGTTATCAATCTTCTGTTACGATTGAAAAAGATGGATTATTTGAAGGAAATACTTCATTAAGTTGGTCAGAGACTTCTATAGAAGTAGGTGGGAATGCAAAGTTCTCCCAGGATTTTAATGTAGAAGGATGGAAGGGGACCTTATCAGTAGGGGAGGATGCCATCTTTGGTGGTGATCTTAACTTTTCAGACACTGATTCAAGCATACTAATTGAGGGTGGAGCCTTATTTAATGGGGATATCACCGTATCAAATAGAAATGACCATTCTAACAACATCACAGTATTAAAGGATGCCAAATTTAATGGTTCTATCACATTAAAAAACTATTCGACAATCAATGTAGGCGGACCGGTAGATGGAAATGCTTGTAGTGCTAATTTCTATGGACCTATATCATTAGAAGGCTATCAAGTGGGAATAAATGTAGCAGGGAATGCTCACTTTGGTTCAACCATCAACTATGTAGATAGAAATGCTGAAATGTTTATCGATGTAGGGGATACAGCTGTGTTTATGGACCAGATTTGGGTTCGTGGATGGTTAGGCTCATTAACTGTTAACGGAGACGCATATTTTGCTACACCACCTTCTATAGGTAATGGAAGTAGTATAACGATAAACGGTAATTTATATATGGACGGCAATACCCCAAACGGAATGCAAGTATATGGTATGAAACAACCCAAATCAGATTTTACTGGATCCTTAACGGGTACTTATGGCTGTACTTCATCCGGAGGTTCAGGCTGGGATATTTCTGATGATGTACAATATTAAGTGGAGGTGGATGAAATGCAGAAAAGAAAGAGATTAGGAGATTTGCTTGTTGAATCGGGTCTCATTACGCAACAGCAGCTTGATGAAACACTCAGACTGAAGAAACGCGAGCAAAAACTAGGAGATGCACTAGTTGAGAGAGGCTATATCAACGAACAACAGCTGATTGAAGTACTAGAGTTTCAGTTGGGTATTCCTCATGTCTCTTTGTATCGATATCCGATAGATGAAACTCTTACCTCCCTTATATCTAAGGAGTTTGCTTTACGTCATGTCATCATCCCGATAAAAAAAGAAGGCAATGCCTTAACGATAGCGATGAATGACCCAATGGATATCTACACGATTGATGATATTCGGTTAACGACAGGTTTCTCCATCAATCCTGTCATAGCTAAAAAAGACGATATTATGCAATCCATTTATAAATATTATGATATGAAAGAAACGTTTGAAGAAAACCAGGGGGAGGAAGCTTTAGCGGCAACAGGAGCCGATGCCCCTGCTGTCCGATTAGTGGATCAAATCCTGACAACAGGTCTTCAATTAAGAGCGAGTGATGTTCATATAGACCCACAAGAGGATAAAATTTTAATTCGCTATCGTGTTGATGGAAAATTAAAAACAGAGCGGGTTATCTCAAAGAATATCTTTCAATCTCTCATTGCTAGAATAAAAATTATGGCAAATATGAACATAACGGAGTCCAGACTTCCTCAAGATGGTCGAATCAAACAAAAAGTCAATACATCCACCGTTGACTTAAGGATTTCCATTCTTCCGACATTACATGGTGAAAAAGTGGTCATTCGTGTTTTAGACCTTTCAAGTGTGATGAAAAAGCTAGCACAGCTCGATTTTAATAGAGTGAACCTACAACGGTTTATTCAGCTTATTGAAAAACCAGAAGGGCTTATTTTGATTACAGGGCCAACTGGGGCGGGTAAAACATCTACCTTATATGCTGGGCTTCACCATTTGAATAAAGATGATGTCAATATCATTACGATTGAAGACCCAATTGAATACGAGCTTGAAGGAATAAATCAGGTTCAAGTGAACCCCCAAATCGGCTTGACGTTCGTGAAGGGACTACGTTCGATTTTAAGACAAGATCCTAATATTATCATGATTGGGGAAATCCGGGACCAAGAAACAGCAGATATTGCTGTGCGCTCTGCCTTAACGGGTCACTTAGTATTAAGTACGTTACACACCAACAGTGCACTCGGAGCTATTCCAAGACTAATGGAAATGGGAGTAGAGCCATATCTTGTGGCTTCCTCTTTATCAGGAGTAGTTGGACAAAGACTGGTTCGTAAGCTTTGTCGAGATTGTAAAGAAGCTTATGAACCATCAGAAATGGAAAAAGAACTGTTTCAAAAAAGAGGCGTAACGATCGAAAAGTTATATAAAGCCAAAGGTTGTCCTCTTTGCCGTCAAACGGGGTATTCTGGAAGAATGGCGGTTCAGGAAGTATTAACAGTTAATGAAGAATTGAAATCAATGATGTTAAATCATGCATCTTTTCAAAATATGAAAAGCTATTGTGCTAAAAACGGAATGATCTTCTTAGCGGATGACGGTCTTCTAAAAGTAAAACATGGCCTTACCTCTCTAGAAGAAGTTCTAAGTGCAACAGTGGAAGGGTAGGTAGCCGATATGTTACAGGAGCTTCAAACGATATTAAAAGCAGCCTTTGAAATGGGTTCCTCTGACATCCATTTAACGGTAGGGGTTCCACCTATTTTACGTATCAATGGGGATTTAAGGCACCTTGGAAAAACGCCATTACTGCCTGAACATACTGAATCCATGGCAAAAGCCATTATTCCTAGTCACTTATGGGAAACGTTCAAAGAAAAAGGGGAACTTGATTTCTCATATGGAATTCCAGGTGTTTCTCGGTTTCGAATCAATGCCTATCATCAAAGGTCTTGTATAAGTTTAGCTTTCCGGATCATTCCTACTCATATCCCGTCACTAGAAGATTTACATCTACCGCGGCAGCTTCAGAACTTGGTGACATTTACTCAAGGGCTTATTTTAGTAACAGGCCCGACAGGTAGTGGAAAATCAACTACTCTAGCAGCCATGATCAATGAAATGAATACCCATATGAGGAAGCACATCATTACATTGGAAGATCCGATTGAGTATTTACATAAGCATGGACAATGTATTATTGATCAACGGGAAGTAGGCTTTGACACGCGTTCATTTGCAAACGGGTTGCGTGCTTGTTTGAGACAAGACCCCGATGTCATCTTAGTTGGAGAAATGCGCGATTTAGAAACGATTCAGACCGCCATTTCAGCTGCAGAAACAGGACACCTCGTACTTGGAACTCTGCATACAACAGATGCTGCTTCAACAATTGATCGAATCATTGACGTGTTTCCTGCTGGTCAACAGACGCAAATCCGTATTCAACTAGCTTCAGTCTTAAAATCTGTGATTTCGCAAAGACTCTTCCCTACTGCTGACTATAAGGGTAGACGTGCTGCTCTTGAAGTTTTACTATGTAATGCTGCTGTCAAAAACCTGATTCGAAACGAAAAAACACATCAAATTCAAAGCATTATTCAAACAAGTCGAGAATCTGGCATGCAAACCATGCAAATGGCCATTGAAGAGTTAATCAATCAAAAAATTGTTTCCTACGATACAGCTTCACCGTACCTAAGAGGGGAGTTTTAATTATGCCCGTATTTCGTTATCAGGGACGAGACCGAAAAGGGGATAAGAAAAGCGGGAAGCTTAAAGCCGACCATGAAAAAGCAGCTTTAGAAAAACTACGAGAACAGGGAATCGCTGTATTATCGATTGAAGAGTTGAATGGGATTCTCTATCAAGAGATTGAGATCACGCAAAAGAAAGTGAAACACCAAGATTTTGTCATGTACATTAGACAATTTTCCACTCTCATTCAAGCAGGTATATCGATTGTAGAGGCAACACATATACTAGCTGAACAAACAGACAACAAATTACTAAAGCAATGCTTATTTGATGTAGAAGAAAAGTTGAAGGAAGGTCGTTCTTTTACAAAAGCGATATCTGAACACCCAAGAATATTCCCTCCAATGTTCATCCATTTAGTCAGAGCAGGAGAAGTTGGGGGGAATATGGACGAAATTTTGGAGAGGCTAGCGGTCTACTTTGAAAAACAATATGATACTCGTAAAAAAGTAAAAGCAGCCATGACTTACCCTGTCTTTATTGCAGTGGTTTCTGTAGTGGTGCTAGCCTTCTTATTGGCTACTGTCGTTCCAACGTTTGCTAGTATGTTTGAGTCCTTTGGCGCAGATCTCCCTTTTATTACAAAACTAGTCCTAAACTCGAGCCAATTCTTTTTGAAATGGTGGTGGGTGTTTGTTCTAGTAATCGTGCTGATTGGTGCGGGAATTTGGTATCTGATTAAAAAAGGGGAAGGACAGTATTATATTGATTATGTTCTGTTAAAGATTCCTGTGATTGGTATGATTTTGAGAAAGGCTGCGATTGCAAGACTAACAAGAACGCTTAGCTCTTTATACGCTACCTCTGTCCCAATCCTTCAATCAATGGAAGTCGTGGAGAAAGTAGTAGGAAATGAGGTCTACATTCGAGCCCTTCAAGATGCAAAAGAAGCACTAGAAAAGGGACAATCGATGTCCAATCCCCTAAAAGAACATTGGGCTTTTCCGTCTATGGTGGTTCAAATGATTTCTACCGGTGAGAAAACGGGGACCATGGAAACCGTACTAGGAAAAGTAGCAGACTTTTATGAAGCGGATGTAACGCATGCTACTGAGCAACTAAAAGCTTTACTAGAGCCTGTTCTTATTACATTTTTATCCATTGTAGTAGGTGTGATAGTCGCCTCTATCGCAATTCCTATGTTTAGTATTTTTGAGAGCATTCAGTAACAAAAAAATATTAAATTCTGTAGTATAAAAGTCATGAGTATAATATAATGGAAATATAAGAATATATTGGTTTACTAGAGAACTTGGAAGCTACGAAAGATCCTTCCTATATGGGCACTTGAAGGATCATGAGCTAGTAGTGCAACCGGCCAGTTTTACATCATGTTAAAGTCATCTTTCGTCTTTTAATCACATGGTATAAAACTGGCCTTTTCTATTACCAATTATTAGCAAAAACTATGAAACTTTTATTTCAGGAGGAATTACACATGCAACGAATCAAACAAGCATGGAAAAACGAGAAAGGTTTAACTCTAGTAGAATTACTAGCAGTTGTTGTTATTTTGGGTATTATTGCTGCGATTGCGGTGCCTAGTATTGGTGGGATTATTGAGAATAGTAAGAGGGATGCTCATATT
This sequence comes from Bacillus carboniphilus, assembly GCF_039522365.1. Classification (GTDB taxonomy): domain Bacteria; phylum Bacillota; class Bacilli; order Bacillales; family JC228; genus Bacillus_BF; species Bacillus_BF carboniphilus. The sequence continues at coordinate 210,572 of NZ_BAAADJ010000023.1, forward strand.
GCTAATGCTCAGCAGATGATTAGCTCTGCTAAGTTAGTCGCTGCCTCTGAAATATCAAGCAGAGGAGATGGAGAATATTATGTATCTCTAACGTATTTAGTGGAACAAGGTTACCTTGATACTTTTGAAAACCCGTTTGATGATAATGCTTATGACACCATTTCTACTGGAGCAACTGAAATTATTGATATAGTAGCAGGGGATACAGCACCAACTACTGGGAGCTTTGTATTTATTGATAAAGATGCAAATAAATTCTCCTATAAAGTAACTTTGGATGCTGACACTGGTAACGAAGATTACGACATAGATGATAGAACAGAAGATCAGTTAACAAGAGAGAGTGCATTTTCTACAGAATAATAGGGGGAAAATCCCCTATTATTTCTATTTTTTATGAATAGTTTTATAGAACTATTCATTTTTGTAGAAAAGGCCTAATTGCGAGAACTATATGTGGATATTTTTATCAACTTTTCTGATGCTTTACCTTCTAATTACATACCCATTTCAGTCTAGCTTCTCTATATATACTATAAAAAGTATAATTCTAATTATCTTTATGTGCTTATTTTGGATACTTTTATGGATTAAAAGGAAGGGATTATTACAATTTAGATTCTATCCTAAGTTACCATTATTGTTAATAATTTTATTCACCTTTTTTATACTTGTATCTGTTTCTTTTTCGGTTGATATTCATACTTCTCTCTCAGGAAAGAAATCACGCTACGAAGGCCTCTCTATCTGGCTTTGTTACCTGACTCTTTTTGTAGTAGTTCTCTTGAACCCAAATGAGTTCATGAAACGTTGGTGGATTATTGGTTTTAGCATTACATCAACCCTTGCATCCAGCCAAGGAATATTAGAACACTTTAGCCTAGGTTTCTTATCACAATCTAGTTCATCCCGAAGCTCATCCTTCTTCGGTAACCCAAACTTCTTCGGCACGTTCTCCCTAATCTCAATCACGGTTGCCATCCTACTACTTTTCACCGCAACCAAGAAAAGTGCCAAGATTACGTACCTAGTCCTCATCAGCATCCAATTCCTAGGCCTCCTCTACTCCAACACCCGTAGTGCTTGGCTAGGTCTAGCGGTTGGACTCCTCATCGTAGGGCTTTATATCATTTGGAAAGACCGTGGCCTTATAAAGAGGTATGGAACTGTGATTCTACTATTTGTTGCTATTTTTTTCACTGTAAATCACTTTGAAAATAACCAAGTAGCATCACGTGCCGTTACGATTGTGAAGGATGCCCAGAGTGCGATTACGGAAGACAATATGAACGCTGGATCGCACCGTTGGTATATTTGGAAGACTTCTCTTCCGTTGATTAAGGAGTATTTTTGGACAGGTTCAGGACCGGATACGTTCCATCTTGTATTTCCAAATGACACGGAAGAAACAAAGAAGTACTTCCCAACTGTAACGGTTGATAAAGCGCATAATGAATGGCTTCAAATTGCAGTGACAATGGGAGTTCCAGCTCTATTAACGTATCTTTCATTAGTAGGACTTATTCTTTACAAAGCTTATCGGGTCATCATAACAAAACAACCTTCTATTGAACTAGTAATGTTTACAGTTCTAATTACGGGTTATTTAGTTCAAGCCCAGTTTAATATTAGTGTGGTACCCGTTGCCCCTTATTTTTGGGTGTTTCTAGCTTTAACGTATGTGTATGCCATCAAAGAAGACAAAAAGGTTGAGACTATTGAATAATTCGAATTCCTTATACCGTACGATTATCCGGCAATCTTTTCTTGAGACGATTTTATCCATTGGGGTTATTGCTCTGTTCTACACGGTTTCTCTTTATTTTGTATATGAAACAGAAGAGATTATTGAAACGAAACTCCACGAGTGGAACGCCGATCGTTTTTCATCTGCTTCTAAATACTGGGGGCTTACCAACCTCGAGTGGAAGGACAGCGCACAAGAAACGATTGATTTACAGACCTTAATTGAAGATGGATACCTTGGGTTGGAATATGAGTTTGACGAGATTCCAACCTTCTTTTTCTCTAATCGAATAACGGATCTATATTCATTACAATCTAAGGTGTTTATCCGCTATCAAGGTGGTACGGTCTCGACAAAAGTACGGTTATGTGAACCAGAAATGGATTGTGAAACAAGTGAAGAAGCCATCTTAGAGACGAATTGGAAGTAAATATTTCGTGATGGAAATAGAAAAGTATAGAAAACCCTTGTATACTAATATTACAAACTAGTAAAAGGAATAAATTAATGGAACTTATATATGCTATTTGTTTTCTAATATTGGGCTTATTACTCGGCTCATTTTATAATGTAGTGGGGCTACGTGTCCCTTTGAAAAAATCAATAGTTTATCCAAACTCTCATTGTCCACGATGTGAGAAAGAGTTAGGGCCATTAGAGTTAATTCCTGTTCTCTCATACATATGGATTGGAGGCAAGTGCCGAAATTGTAAAGCACCGATCTCCATGCTATATCCTTTTATAGAATTGTTAACAGGACTTCTATTCATGTACGCCTTTCTTTATTTTGGATGGTCGAATGAATTGGTAGTTTCGCTGTTACTCATTTCATTATTAAGTATTATTATTGTATCGGACCTTCGATACATGATCATCCCTGATAAAATATTACTAGTGTTTTTGTTTTGCTTTTTAATATATAGAATTCTATCTCCACTTGACCCATGGTGGAATCCATATGCTGCAGCATTTGGTGCCTCCTTATTTTTATTATTGGTTGCCATCATTAGTAAAGGTGGAATGGGTGGTGGAGATATTAAGTTATTTTTTGTTATTGGCATTGCTTTAGGATTTCCTAATGTTCTATTCACCTTTTTTATTGCCAGCATTCTAGGTGCACTTGTCGGCGTTCTAGGGATTGTATTAGGTAAAGTGAAAAAAAGGCAAGCGATTCCCTTTGGTCCCTTTATCGCTGTTGGAGCCTTAATCTCATTGTTATACGGAGAGCAACTTATTGATTGGTATATTCAAAGTCTTTGGTAGGTGGTGAAAGTGAATGAGCGGCTTAATTACTAGAAAACATCATCGAGTGAACATCATGATCAACGACCGTTTCGTTCGCTTTGTTGAAACTGGAAAAAATAAAACAATCATAAAATATGGGCAAAAGGTTATTCCATCAGGCCTTGTGAAAAATGGAGTCATTGATTCAAATGAAGAATTCCCTTCATTTTTGTCACAGTTTGTAAAAGAATCAAAGATTCAGAGAAGAATAGCTCGTTTTTGTGTGCCCGATTCCCATGTCATTTTAAGACAAACAAATGTCCCCTTAGAAGTGCCTGACTCTGAAATTAAGGGGCATTTATACTTCCAATTAGGACAGTCCTTGCATTTGCCGTTTGAAGACCCAATCATTGAAGCAGTCCCAAAGGGAGTTAACAATGGGGAAAAAGAGGTTTTGCTAGTGGCCACAAAGGAATCCACTGTTCAGCAGTATAAGAAGATGTTAGCTTCCTCTAAATTACATGCTGAAGCTGCAGACTTGTCTTGTTTATCCATTTATCGTTTGTACTACCATCTAGACTTAGCCCGTCCACAAGAGCATTTACTTATTGTACATGCCGATTCTGATTCACTTGTATTATCTGTTTTTCATGACCATAAACCTGTGATTATCAGGCAAGTTCAATTAGATTTGCCTGAAGAGGCAATTGAAGTCCATCAAAACGGTAAATATATGGATCAGCTTTTGTGGAAAGGAACTAGTCATCAATTACATGAAATGACTTCAACCGTTCTGGATGAGGTAAATCGAATGATGAACGTATATCGTTCTAACCTGGCAAAAGGGCAATATGAAGTCAATAAAATTTTAGTTGTAGGCGACCATCCTTGTCTTCCTCAGTTTGTGGCAGAATTAAATGGACAGCTCGCTCAAGCAATTGAATCTTTTATTGAACCTTTATTTCAAACGAAGAAAAATGTAAATGTTCCGGCACTATTTTCAGATTGTATCGGTTTGGGGCTGAAGTAGGTGGATGTATGTTAGTTGATATTAATTTAATTCAGAAACCTAAACAACGAAATACACCGCTGTTTATATTAGCTGGATTTGCTTTGCTGTCTTTTGCCCTTGTCATAACAACTGGTATCTTGTGGTATAACGGGGAACTTCAAATGAAGGACCGGTTAGAAAATCAATTAGCACACGTGCAGGAACTCAGAGGTATAAGAGAACAACAAAATCAACCTATTGAAACCGTAACGCCAACTAAACAATATGAAGAAACGGTTCAGTGGATGGATGATTATCCGTTATCTACCGTAGTGGTGATAGATGAAATTCGTACATTACTCACAGATAGAGGCTTTATTCTACAATTTGATTACTCAAGCTCGGAGCGCATTCATTTGGTAGCCCAATTTGATGCCTCAAGGGAAGTGGCTTTCTTTTTTGAACGACTACAGGCCTCACCGCTGTTTACGAATGTAGTCCTTAATAAAATAGAAACGGTTAAATTAGATAATGGGAATCCCGATGTTCTTCCAAGATATCGAGCAGATTTTAATTTGGCTATTCAAGCTACTGAAGTGCAGAAGGCGAAGAAGGAGAGTGGTCAATAATGAATGCTACCAATATCGCAAAATTGACTCTCCTTTCGTTTATTATTCTAGCTTTACTTTTATTTTCAGGATATCAATTTGTGGCGCTACCAATTGAGAAAGAGATTCAATCACTAGAAAGTGAAATAGAAATGGAAACGAAGCGATATCAAAGTTTAGAAGTATTGGAAAATAAACCAGAAGATCCTGGGGAAATTAAACTGAATCAGTTAAAAGCACAGCTACCAACCAATCCATTATTAGATCAGTTAATCTTGGATTTGGAGAAAGCGGAGCTTGCATCCAATACACTAATATTAAATATGTCCTTCGGTGTTGCATCACTAGAACAGCCTGCTGAAGATTCTGCAACGGATCAGACAGAAGAAACCGATTCAACTGAAACAAGTACCACTACCTCATTTCCAAATGGAGTAGAGAAGTTAACTGTCTCGATGTCAGTCCAAGCTCCTTCACATAATCACCTAGAGCTCTTTTTGAAAGAACTTGAAGAGATGGAGCGGATTATTCAAGTAGAAAACCTAGCCTTCAGTGGAGGTGAAGGTCAGACTAACGAAACAAACTCAACGGTAGTTTTTTCAATCCAAATCTCTGCCTTCTACTATCCCAATGGGGAAATAATGGAGACTAATTCATAATTTGAACCGATTGCCAAAATTGACAAATCTGTTCGAAACATGACGATAACAAGACGACAAAAGTCTTGTTATTTTTTTTTGTCTCTATGATAGGATAGGGCAAAACTAGTAAAAGGGGGAGGAAGATTTGAGAGAAGAACCAAATAAAGATGGTCAAATAAAGATTATGTTAAATGATAAGCAGACATCATATAAAGAAGAAAGAAAAACACAAGCAAAGGATTTACTAGAGAATGTCAAACTAGAAACAGCAGCCACAAGTGAGGAAGCGGATGCAGATTTTGATTGGATCCTACCAGAAGTAGAGCCGGAACCGAAGACGTTTAAGCAAGCAACGGGGATTAAACAAAAGGGTGGACGGAAAAAAACGTCTCCTTCTTCTAGGAATGTTTTTCATACATTTGGTTCTCTCATTTTTTCTATTGCCTTCGCCGTTGGATTGGGGATTGCTTTTGGCTTAATTCTATTAAAGTTTATTTCCGTTGAAGAAGCTCCGGCAGTTGTGCAAGCAAATAATCCAACTCCACAAACTGAACAGCCAAGTAATAACGGTTCACTTGGTTCCGCTCTCCTTCCTAGTTTTACTAGCTATGTAATCCAAGGCGGAATCTTTTCGAGTAAAGAATCAGCTAATACATTAGTTGGTCAGCTCAATGAAAAAAGCATACCTTCTGAAGTGGTTTTAATGGAAGATGGGAATTATTATGTATTTCTTGGACTAGCTTCGAACGAACAAGAAGCTAAAAGAATAGCTGAAATCTATAAAGGGCAGGGTGTTGAAGTATATGCAAAAGCACTCACGCTAAACGAAATGACAATAGAGCAGCTAGATTCGACTAGTGCAGCTGTATTCAACCAAGGTGCTACTATCATGCCAACATTAGTCGATGTAGCAGGTAAAGTAGCATTGGGTCAAAGTGTACCGCAAGATACGTTATCGACCATTACGGGTGTGGCCAATTCGTTTAATGAAGTAACGGTACAAGAACCTATTGTTCAAACGGTTACGCAGATTATTCTTCAATCTAGTGGGGCATTACAAAACTATGCACAAACGAATAATATGAGTCAGGCAAATGCAATTCAGGATGCTTTGCTCTCTTATATTAAATTAAATATAGAAAAATAATATAAAAACTAGCATGTATTTTTGTCTATTTTCCGGGAAATGTAGCGAAAAAGAGAAAGGCTGTCGACAAAAGATTAAAAATTCGACAGTTTTTCTTTTTTTATTTTTATTGACCAACTATTAAGAAACTTTAAGATCACTTTGCTTTTGGTTTATACATTTTGGTAATATATAGGTAGATTTCCTTTTCTAATCCAATCTAATAGGTGATAGTTATGAATCCACTCATTTTAGCTTCAGGATCTCCAAGACGTAGTGAATTATTGAAACAGATGGATGTTTCATTTCAAGTCCACAAAAGTGGTGCTGACGAAAGTCTCCCTCCGAACATACGGCCACAAGATGCTGTTACAGAACTATCCTCACGAAAGGCACTAGAAGTTGCATCGCAATATCCCAATCACTTTGTATTAGGTGCCGATACAGTTGTTTCCATTCAAAATGAAATACTTGGCAAGCCAGAAACTGAAGAAGAAGCTTTTACCATGTTAAAAAAACTGTCTGATACAACGCACCAGGTATTCACCGGTGTTACTCTTGTCGTAAATGGACAAGCTCATTCCTTTTATGAAGGAACCGATGTAACCTTTTGGACGTTATCAGATGAAGAAATCAAACAATATATTAAAACGGGGGAACCTTTCGATAAGGCTGGTGGATACGGCATTCAAGGGAAAGGAGCTTATTTCGTCAAAGAAATAAAAGGTGATTTCTACACGGTAATGGGTCTCCCTATCGCGAAAACCATCCGTCAGTTAAAACAATTTGGCTTCCCCGTATAATGAAGGAGGAAGTTATGTGAAGGAATCCCTCATCATGGTCCGGGATGTTCCGCAAGAGGAGCGTCCCAGAGAACGATTTATGAATGAAGGACCCACTAGTTTATCAAACCAAGATTTGTTGGCGTTAATTTTACGAACGGGTTCTCATCAGGAGTCAGTTATGGAATTGTCACAAAAGTTGGTTGTTAAATTTGAAGGTTTACGAATGTTAAAGGATGCTAGTCTTGAAGAATTAACCAGTATAAAAGGAATTGGAACAGCAAAGGCTATACAATTGTTGGCTACCTTTGAATTAGCAAGAAGAGTCGCAAGCCTGAAAGATACAGACCGATATACCATCCGCTCTCCTGAGGATGGGGCAAATTATGTTATGAGTGAAATGAGATTCCTCTCTCAAGAGCATTTCGTTTGTATTTACCTCAATACTAAGAACCAAGTACTTCATAAGCAAACCATTTTTATAGGGAGTCTTAATGCATCTATTGTTCACCCAAGAGAAGTATTTAAAGAAGCTTTCAGACGGTCAGCAGCCTCCATCATTTGCTTTCATAATCATCCATCAGGAGATCCAGCCCCTTCACGAGAAGATATAGAAGTTACCAAGCGTCTAGCCGAATGTGGAAAGATAATTGGTATCGAAGTTTTGGATCACTTGATTATAGGTGAAAATCGTTACGTAAGTTTAAAGGAAAAAGGATATTTATAACACTAGGATTTTAGTTCTGATTGAGCTATAATTAAGTTTATGATTTTTATGTGGTACTTCGAAAAAATGTAGGATAAACCAAAGCGTTTTCTACACAATAGTATGGGGAAAAATCGTTGATGACTCCTATGTTTCAAGGAATTCTGTCTTAATTGGATTCGGGTTAGAAAGGGAGATTTACATATGTTTGGAACAAGAGATTTAGGAATTGATTTAGGAACTGCAAACACACTGGTTTATATTAAAGGTAAGGGCATTGTGCTTAGAGAACCATCTGTCGTTGCTTTCCAAACGGATACAAAAAGTATTGTCGCTGTTGGTAATGACGCTAAAAATATGATTGGTCGTACACCAGGAAATGTGGTGGCACTTAGACCGATGAAGGATGGTGTCATCGCCGATTACGATACAACAGCAACAATGATGAAATATTACATTAAAAATGCTTTAAGAAGAGGCGCATTCGCTAGAAAACCATATGTAATGGTTTGTGTTCCATCTGGAATTACAGCCGTTGAAGAACGAGCTGTTGTTGATGCAACCAGACAAGCAGGTGCGAGAGACGCTTATACGATTGAGGAACCATTTGCAGCTGCAATTGGAGCAAACTTACCTGTATGGGAACCGACTGGAAGTATGGTTGTGGATATTGGCGGAGGTACTACCGAAGTTGCGATCATCTCATTAGGTGGTATTGTAACGAGTCAATCTATTCGCATTGCTGGTGATGAGATGGATGACGCCATCATTAGTTATATCCGCAAAACTTATAATTTGATGATTGGGGATCGTACAGCGGAGTCCATCAAAATGGAAATTGGTGCTGCTTGTGACCCTGAAGGCGTTGACAACATGGAGATTAGAGGTAGAGACCTTCTAACGGGCTTACCTAAAACGATCGAAATCACTCCAGAAGAAATTGCGAAAGCGTTACACGATACAGTAGAAGCTATCGTAGATGCTGTTAAAGTGACATTAGAAAAAACACCACCAGAACTAGCTGCTGATATTATGGATCGCGGTATTGTGCTAACAGGTGGTGGAGCTTTACTACGCAATATGGATAAAGTTATTAGTGAGGAAACAAATATGCCAGTTCTAATTGCTGAGAATCCACTTGATTGTGTAGCCATTGGAACAGGTAAAGCACTAGACCATATTCACTTATTTAAAAACAAAGCAAAATAGTTCATAAGTCCGGGATCTTACAATGAAAGTGAGATCCCCACTTTCCGTTTCGAAAATATTTTTACATAAAACCATCAATCCTTATAAATTGAAAGATAATAGAATGTACATGAGGTGTAAGTCATGCCACAATTTTTTCTCAACAAGCGGCTTATGTTTCTCCTTGTGAGTATCATTATTCTCGTGGCATTGATCGGCTTTTCTATTCGAGAAAGAGGTCAACTCACTTGGATGGAGCAATTTGTTAAAGACACTACAGGCTTTGTCCAGAATATTGTATCGAAACCCGCTGATGCAGTAGCTGATATTTATGGAAGTGTTCAAGATCTATTAAATACATACGAAGAAAATCGACTGCTTAAGAGTAAAATTCAAGATTATCACTTGTTAGATCAGAAAGTGAAAGACCTTACCCAAGAAAACGAAGACCTTCGAAAAGTTTTGGAAAAAGAAGAAAACCTTCGTGATTTTGATCCAATTCAGGCAACTGTTATTGGAAGAAATCCGGATCGTTGGCATGAAATCATTGAGTTAAATAAGGGCTCTGTAAACGGTATAGAGGATAATATGGCTGTCATTACTGGAGATGGCCTAATCGGAAAAATCAAGAGTACTTCTCAATTCACGTCGACCGTTCAATTACTAAGTTCAATGGATCCTACAAATCGTATATCGGCAATCGTTCAGGGGGAGGACGAAGAGATAAAAGGGATTATTGAAGGATTTGATAAAGATAAAAAGGTCCTACTATTAAAAGAGATACCTTATGATAAGGAAGTTGAAGAGGGAGCTGCCGTGGTGTCATCCGGCTTAGGTGGCGTATTTCCAAGTGACTTATTTATTGGTACGATTATTGAAGTTGTACCTGATAAATATGGACTTACGCAGACTGCCTATGTAGAACCAGCAGCAGATATGCACAGCATTAACCATGTAATCATTGTAAAGAGAAAAGCAACCGAACCAGTTCTTTCTTTTACAAATGAGGGGGATGAGGAGTAATGAAGAAACTCATCCTCCCTGCTAGTGTACTCTTCATTTTTTTACTTGAAGGTATGTATGTACAGTTTTTTGGTAGCTTTGATGCGGGACAAGAATGGATTTTTGTTCCCCGTTTCTTGTTTTGCACGCTTTTTTTTATTGTACTTTTTTACGACAGAACCCAAGGTTTCTTGTATGCACTCTGTTTCGGACTTCTATTTGATATCGTTTACACGGAAGTTTTAGGTGTATACCTTGCACTTTTTCCAGTACTTTGCTACGTATTAGACCGATTAATGAGGTTATTTCATCATCATTTGTTAATTATTATTGCTGTGACGCTCCTTGGAATAGTCGGATTGGAGTTTTCAGTTTACGCATTAAATTTACTTCTTCAAGTGACGGATATGGGCATGGAACAGTTTCTAGAAAAAAGATTAGTACCTACGCTCTATTTTAATGGAATCTTTTTAATTCTTTTTTCATTCCCATTAAGAAAATTCATCTTTTACTTACAAGCAAAGATTCTTGATGAGTAAGTGGATAAAATGAAGGCTATTTTTGAATGTTATTTCTTGCACATAAAGGTCAACTACAGTTGATTGGAGTGGAAGGTGCTTGAGTCCTCATAAAATGCTGCGCATTTTTCTCGTGCGAAGTACATGCTGCCGTAGCCTTTCATGTCCTGTGGGAGGAAGGGACAAGGGAGACCCCGCAGGAGCGATAGGGGAACGAAGGCTAAGAACGCCACGTCCTGTGGCAACGCCTTCGTAACCAACATCCTGTTGGCCAGAGGAGGCTCCCGGACCGCCCACTCTAGCTGCGCACCTGTAACGGAAATCAACGGCCATAGTTCATCGAGTCTACTCTTGGCTAAAGGCATAAAAGAATGCTAAAACAGCTATTTAAAAAGATTTTAATGTTAATTTTTTATTCTTTTTAGCGTGAAAAAAAGGAAAATACAGGCCTTTTGTTGAAATATACAATAGGTTAGAGGTGACAAACATATGAAAACGAAGCAGAATGTCATCATCAAAGGTACAAAAGACGGTCTTACTCTTCATTTAGACGATTCATGTTCGTTTTCTCAATTACTTGAAGAGCTAGAGATCAAGCTCTCTGGCCATTATGAAGGTCAGGAAGACAAACCTCTCGTTCAAGTACATATTCAAACAGGGCTCCGCTATTTGTCAGAGGATCAAAAGGAAGTATTGAGCGATCTTGTTAGACAAAAGAAAAACTTAGTGGTTGGTTCAATCCATAGCCAAGTCATAACGAGGGAAGAAGCCCAGAAGCTAAAAGAAGAGAATGAAATTGTTTCAGTAACTAGGGTCATTCGTTCTGGACAAGTCTTAAAAGTACCGGGAGACCTTCTCTTAATTGGTGATGTTAATCCAGGTGGAACCGTAATAGCAGGTGGAAACATTTTTGTTATGGGTGTCTTAAGAGGGATTGCTCATGCAGGTTTCGAAGGAAATAAGGAAGCTGTAGTAGTGGCATCTAAAATGACCCCATCTCAGCTGAGAATTGCAGATTCTTTTAATAGGGCACCCGATCAATACGATGAAAACGGTCATGATATGGAATGTGCCTATATAGATCAAGAAGGGCAGATTGTAATTGACCGATTACAATCACTTATTCATCTTCGCCCTCAATTAACTCGAATTTTGGAAGGAGGACGGTAACAGTGGGAGAAGCAATTGTCATAACGTCAGGAAAAGGTGGAGTAGGAAAGACGACTACCTCCGCAAACTTAGGAACAGCATTAGCCCTGCAAGGGAAGAAAGTATGTTTAGTAGATACAGATATTGGACTGCGTAATCTAGATGTTGTCATGGGGCTAGAGAACAGGATCATATATGACCTTGTAGATGTTGTAGAAGGTCGCTGCAAATTACATCAGGCATTAGTTAAAGACAAGCGTTTTAATGACTTACTTTACTTATTACCTGCTGCTCAAACCAGTGATAAAACTGCCGTCAACCCTGAACAAATGGAGGAATTGGTTGAGCGCTTGAAGCAAGATTATGATTATATCATTATTGACTGTCCAGCCGGAATCGAGCAAGGCTATAAAAATGCAGTGGCTGGCGCCGATCAAGCCATTGTTGTGACAACGCCAGAGATTTCTTCGGTTCGTGACGCAGATAGAGTAATAGGTTTACTTGAAAAAGAAGAAGGCATGGAGCGTCCAAAACTCGTCATTAACCGTATTAGAAGTCATATGATGAAAAATGGGGACATGCTAGATGTTGATGAAATTGCCACTCATTTGTCCATCGAACTACTAGGAATTGTCTTCGATGATGACCAAGTGATTAAAGCATCGAATGATGGAGAGCCGATTGTAATGAACCCAAATAGTCGTGCTTCCATTGCGTATCGAAATATTGCACGTAGAATTCTTGGAGAGTCCGTTCCTCTTCAACCATTGGATGCAAACGATAAAGGTATGTTTGCGAGATTGAAGAAGTTCTTTGGGGTTCGCGTCTAAGTAAAATAGAAAATGAAAGAAGTGGAGATAAAACGGTTCGTTTTATCTCCACTTCTTTTTTATTATACAATCCCCACAACAATCGATTCTATTTTTCTGGGACAGGTCATAGACTTGTACAAATGATTGAACCGGAAAGGTGGATCTAGATGAATCGCGCTGATGAAATTAGAAAGCGAATTGCGAAACGCAAAAAAGAAAGAGTCCATAGAGAGTCAAATGAAAAGCGCTCACTTCTTCTCCCAGAGATTGAGGAGCAACACGGATTTGAACGGATGATGTCCTATGAAACCGGACCTGAAAAAACACCTACATTATTCAGAAAAGAAGTCATCATTTTTAAAATTTTAGCTTCGGCGTGTTTATTTTTATTGACGGCTATTCTTTTCAAAAGTACGGGTAGTTCATTGGATTCTCTAAGAGTGTTTGTCGAGGATACATTTGAGAAGGACTTTCAGTTTGCAGCCGTTTCTGAATGGTATGAAGACCGATTTGGAGAGCCTTTAGCCTTTTTGCCAACGGATTCGACTGAGAACGAACCAAACATGATGGTGGAATATGCTGTACCAGCTTCAGGAAAAGTGACTCAATCTTTTACCATAAATGATCAAGGAGTAACGATAGAAACCGGAAAAGATGCACCAGTCAAGGCTGTCAAAGAAGGTGTTGTTGTTTTTGCAGGAAATAAAGATGATACGGGCCAAACTGTTATTATCCAGCACAGTGATGAAACCATCACTTGGTACGGTCACTTAAAAGATATATCGGTTTCTTATAATGATCGAGTATCAACAGGTAAAGAAGTAGGTGTGGTATCAGATAGCGACATTGGGAATAAGGGCGAATTTTATTTTGCTATCAAAAAAGGAAATGAATTTATTGACCCCATCCAGGTGATATCCTTTGAATAAATGGCTCCTTTTCTTTAAAAAAATACATATACATCCACTATTCTGGCTTGTTATGGGAATATCCATGATGACAGCTAGATTTACAGAAGTAATCGTACTATTTACGATTGTATTCCTACATGAATTAGGACATGGGCTTACGGCCCATTTTTTTTCATGGAGAATAAAAAAAATATCACTTCTTCCATTTGGTGGAGTAGCGGAAATGGACGAACATGGAAACCGACCGTTAAAAGAAGAACTGTTCGTAGTATTAGCGGGTCCCCTGCAACATGTTTGGATTCAGGCAGTATTATGGGGATTATATGATAACATGCTCATTCATCCGGACGACTATAAACTATGGGCAAGTTTTAATGCGACAATCCTTTTAATAAATCTATTGCCGGCGTGGCCATTAGATGGGGGAAAACTCTTATTTGTAGGACTCTCCTATTTCTGTACGTTCCGGAATGCTCACCTTTATACCCTTTATGTGACAGCAGTTATTTGTACGTTATCATTGATTACGATTCTATTGTGGAACCCATATCACCTAAATAGCTGGGTTATTTGGTTATTTCTTTTGTTTTCTCTCTGGAAGGAATGGAAGCAGAGACAATATGTGTTTATTCGGTTCCTACTTGAAAGGTATTACGGGAAGAAGAAGATTGAATACCGAAATGTACATTCCATTCAAGTCAATCCAGAAGTCCCGATACAAGATGTATTAGACTTATTTCATCGTGGGCGAAAGCATAATATTCGGGTTAATGGAAGTGATCAATCCACAACCCTAGATGAAAATGAATTACTACATGCCTTTTTTGCTGATAAGCTTTACAAAGGGAAGGTTGGAGACTTATTGTATATGTACTAGACTCGCTTCCTGAGGTGACGAAATTGAATGAAATCATTGTCAATATGACTACCTCCCAGCAACGATTTGCTTTATTAAAGAACGGAAAACTAGAGCACTTTTACATGGAACAACCTAACAATTATCTACCAGTCGGGACAATTTGTGTAGGGGTTGTGAAGGATGTTGTCGTTGGGATGAATGCAGCCTTTATCGAAATTGGTGAGGAAAAATTAGGGTTTCTTCATAAGGAGGATCTCCCTTCCTATCAATTATCTGGTTTCCCTTTAGAACAAAAGAAAAGTATGAGCATTTCAAAATTCTTACATAAAGGTGAGAAGGTTATCGTTCAGGTGAAAAAAGAACCGATTGGGGATAAAGGGGCAAGATTAACAGGGCTTGTTGAATGGCCAGGAACACATCTTATTTATTTACCCTACAGCCAGTATGTGGCAGTATCTAAAAAATTGGATTCATCCCTAGCAGAGAAATGGAGAGAGACGGCTAAGCAATGGTTGGATGGAAAAGAAGGTGTTCTAATTCGAACAAGTAGTGCTGAACAACCAGAAGAAACCGTTTATCAAGAGCTCCTCCAATTAAAGGAACTAAGTCAAAAGCATGTTAATCAGCTCCCTTTTACGAAAGCACCTAAAGTATTATTTGAGCCCAATCGAATGTTCAAGGAACTTGAAGCGTTTCTTCAACGTCTAGAAGGTGGCATCATTTGGGTTGATCAAATGGACGCGTATAAATATTTTCAATCTAACTTACCTCCATCAGTTGAGTGGCAGGTTCGCTTGTATCAAGGCACTGAGGGTATTTTTAATCACTATCGACTCGAAGTTGAAATTGAGAAGCTGTTATCAAAGCATGTATGGTTATCCAATGGAGCTAGTTTGACTATAGATGAAACAGAAGCACTTTGCTCCATAGATGTTAACACCGGGAAATTTATCGGAAAGAGCCATCAGCAACAAACCGTATTAAAAACGAATCAACTGGCCGCCGTAGAAGCGGCAAGACAAATCCGCTTACGTGACCTTGCTGGAATTATCGTGATTGATTTTATTGATTTGAAGTCAGAAGAACTAAGGGAAAGTGTAAGGCGAACCTTTATCCAAGAGACGAAAAAAGACCATAGAACGATACAGGTTGGCTCTTTTCATGAACTTGGCCTGTTAATTTTGACTAGAAAAAGAACGGGAGATTCGTTGCGAAAAAGGTTAATGGTTCCCTGCTCGGTTTGTTCTGGATTGGGACAGGTTCATAGTCCAGAAGCTTTAGCTTTCACTTTACAAAGAGAGCTATTAGAAAAAAGAGATGCTGAAGTTATACATATTGAAGCGACTTCCGATGTAATGGATTGTTTCCAGAAAGGAAGGAACCCTCTCCAAACCCATCTAGAAGAAAGCTTGAAATTTAAGCTTGAGTTTCGTAGGATCGAACATCCTCATCCTTCTTATAAAATAACGCGAATTGATGTATAATAGAAGGCGTGTGTTACTCTATTTTTTATTGACACTATGAGAAATAATATGGTATAGTTTTTGATGTTAGTTTGTAGCACCCGTGCTACAACCGCTCGGTCTTAGGTTATAAGATAAAGGTCCCCTTTACACCTAATGTCGGCGAGTCTGAGTCCATAAGGAGGTGCCAAGTATGTACGCAATTATCGAAACTGGTGGTAAACAACTTAAAGTTGAAGAAGGTCAAGCTATCTTCATTGAAAAGCTAGATGTTGAAGCTGGAGAAACTGTAACTTTTGATAAAGTTCTTTTCGTAGGTGGAGACGCAGTTAAAGTAGGTAGCCCAGTAGTTGAAGGTGCGACTGTAACTGCTAAAGTTGAAAAGCAAGGTCGTCAAAAGAAACTAGTAGTATTCAAGTATAAGGCGAAGAAAAACCAACGCAAAAAGCAAGGTCATCGTCAGCCATATACGAAAGTAGTTATTGAAAAAATCAACGCATAAGGCTGTTGATCAATTATGATTCGAGTAACAGTAAACAAAGATTCGAAAAGAATGACCTCTTTTCTTCTCGAAGGCCATGCTGAATTTGCGGAAGCTGGACAGGATTTAGTTTGTGCAGGAGCTTCGGCCGTAACCTTCGGCGCTATAAACGCTGTCGAGGACTTACTTGGTATTGAACTCCCTGTTGAACAAAGAGGTGGCGGCGGATATCTCCGTTGTACTTTACCGAATCTTGAGGATAAAGAAGTGGATGATAAAGTCCAATTGATCATGGCTTCAATGATCTCTTCTTTAGAAACGATACAAAGAGACTATAAGTCATACATTAAAATAACCTACCACAAAAAGTAGGAGGTGGAATAAATGTTACGTTTAGATCTTCAATACTTTGCATCTAAAAAAGGTGTAGGTTCTACAAAGAACGGTCGTGACTCAATCTCTAAGCGTCTTGGTGCCAAGCGTGCGGATGGTCAGTTTGTAACAGGTGGATCTATCCTTTATCGTCAACGCGGAACAAAAATCTATCCAGGAACGAACGTAGGTCGTGGTGGAGATGATACTCTTTTCGCTAAGATTGACGGTGTGGTTAAGTTCGAGCGTGTTGGACGCGATCGTAAACAAGTAAGTGTATATCCAGTTGCTCAAGAAGCATAAGGGTTTAGAGGGCTCTAGTCTATATTTAGGCTAGAGCTTTCTTTTTTGTTTTTTGAATAGTGATCTCATCCCCAAAAAAGAGCTTTAAAAGAGAAGTGCTATGGTTCTGAATGCTTATTTGTTATACTTACTAGTAAAATAGAAAAAAATTAGGGGAAAGATAATGGGAGATCCTAAAAATGTAGTTGATATTCTTCGTCATGCACGTCATGACTGGTTAAATAAGCTCCAACTAATTAAAGGAAACCTTGAGCTTGGAAAAACAGAACGTGCAAAAGAGATTATTGATGAAATCATAATAGAAGCTAGACACGAATCTGATCTAAGTAACATTGGATTAAATCAGTTTTCAACATTTTTATTAACATATAATTGGAAACAACATTTTTTTATACTTGAATTTGAAGTATTAGAGCTCTCTGGTACATTTCCATTAGAAGACCAATACATAACTAATTGGTTAAAGGGACTATTTCAACACCTGGAAGAGTCGTTAAATCCATATGGAGAGAACCATGTTTCTTTATCGATAGAAGTAAAACCGGATTGGTCTCGATTTATAGTAGATATTCGTGGAGAATTTTTGCCAGATGCTCACATTTTAAATTACATACATATGCATCCTATAACTAGAGGCACTATAGAAGTGGCAGATGAAATGGATAGTGACTTATCCATTGAGATTACAATTAGTTAAGGTTTCGCTAGGAGGACAATAGATGTTTGTCGATCAAGTTAAGATTTACGTAAAAGGTGGAGACGGTGGAAACGGAATGGTCGCTTTCCGTCGTGAAAAATATGTACCAATGGGTGGTCCTGCCGGTGGAGACGGCGGTAAAGGAGCAGACGTTGTATTTGAAGTAGAAGAAGGCTTAAGAACATTAGTTGACTTTCGTTACAAAAGGCATTTTAAAGCTCCAAGAGGAGAGCATGGTATGTCTAAGAGCATGCATGGTAAAAATGCTCAAGATATGGTAGTCAAAGTACCACCAGGAACGGTTGTAAAAGTTGCTGATACAGGTGAAGTCATTGCAGACCTAACTCAACATGGACAAAGAGCAGTCGTTGCAAAAGGTGGAAGAGGTGGAAGAGGAAACATTCGTTTTGCTACACCTGCAAATCCAGCACCGGAATTGTCTGAAAATGGGGAACCAGGACAAGAGAGAGACATTATTTTAGAACTAAAATTATTAGCAGATGTAGGTTTAGTCGGGTTTCCTAGTGTCGGAAAGTCCACTTTACTGTCTGTAGTTTCCTCTGCCCGTCCCAAAATTGGGGAGTACCATTTCACAACGCTAGTACCAAACTTAGGAGTTGTTGAAACGGGAGATGGTCGTAGTTTTGTTATGGCAGACTTACCTGGTCTAATTGAAGGAGCTCACCAAGGCGTGGGACTTGGCTTCCAATTCTTACGTCATATTGAGAGAACCCGTGTCATTGTACATGTGATTGATATGGCCGCTGTTGAAGGAAGAGACCCATATGATGACTTTGTGACAATCCAACAGGAAATGGAGCAATATAATCTTCGTTTGTCAGAGCGTCCAATGATTATTGTAGCGAATAAGATGGACGTTCCAGAAGCAGAGGAAAACCTGAAGACCTTTAAAGAAAAGTTGGACAAGGATTATCCAATCTTCCCAATCTCAGCTGTTACACGTGATGGGGTTCGAGATTTACTCTTTATGGTAGCGGATGTTCTCGAAGACACGCCTGAGTTCCCATTAGATATTGAGGAGCCAAAGGAAGAGCGAGTACTTTATAAACATGAAAGTAAAGAGTCGGAGTTCAATATTCAACGTGAGCCGGATGGCACCTTCGTTGTTTTCGGAGAAAAGTTGGAACGTTTGTTTAAGATGACTGATTTTACAAGAGACGAATCTGTGAAAAGATTTGCTCGTCAGCTAAGAGGTATGGGTATTGATGAAGCACTAAGACAAAGAGGTGCTACTGACGGGGATATCGTCCGTATTATGGACTATGAGTTTGAGTTTATTGATTAATTTTTCTACCAAGATATAGATCAGAGAAGACAACTGGGGGAGTGAACCATGAAGATTGGATACTTAGGTCCACAAACAACCTTTACGCATGAGGCAGCGATGACGTTCTTTCCAAAAGGTGAGCTCATCCCTTTTACAACAATACCGGCAACAATGGATGGATTACAAAATGGAGATGTGGATGTAGCAGTTGTCCCCATTGAGAATACATTAGAGGGTTCCGTGAATATTACAATGGATTACTTAATTCACGAAACCCATGAACCTATTGTGGCGGAATTGATTTTACCAATAAAGCAACATTTAATGGTGCTTCCACAATATGCAGAAGAATGGACCTCGATGGAGAAAATTTATTCGCATTCACATGCTTTGGCACAATGTCACCGTTTTTTACATGAACACCTTTCCAATGTGCCAAAAGAAGAGACGACTTCAACAGCAGCTGCTGCCCTAAAAGTTAGTCAGGAGAGTAGCCGGAATATAGGAGCCATAGCCAATGAGCTAGCAGCAAATCATCATGGACTCAAGATAGTAAAAAAAGATATCCACGATTCTAAAAATAACCATACAAGGTTTGCTATTCTTTCAAAAGAATCGTTTAAAAATCATGGGGAGCATCAAGGAATCCTTCTTAAATCTCATAAAACGACCATTACCGTAACATTGCCGATGGATGAAGCTGGGACATTACATCAAGTTTTATCTGCATTTGCATGGAGAAAATTGAACTTGAGTAAAATTGAATCCAGGCCGATGAAAACGGGTCTAGGACATTACTACTTCATTATTGATATAGAAAAAAAGTGGGATGATGTGTTAATACCTGGAGCGATTCAGGAACTGGAGGCAATCGGTTGTGGGGTAAGAATCCTTGGGACTTATCCTTCTTATAGTCGAACAGTACCAAATAATAAGTAAGAAAAGCGGGCATTAACGGAAACTGTGTCCGGCTAAAGTAAAAAGGATGAGCAGAAACCTAGTTTTCTGCTCATCCTTTATTTATATGGCTTATCACACCGTTTAACTTGGAATCACTAAGAACCCAGCTCTTTTCAATGCCTCTTCAACCTCATCTAGCTGTTCTTCATTTTGGGCTGATATGGTATGTAGGTGATAGCCTTCGGTTAGCTCGGAAAGTAATGCGGCTTTTTTCTTTTTAATTTGCTCCATAAACAAGCCAACCTCACGGCGGTTAGAGACCATCACTGAAGCCTTTAAATCACCGTATATGGGATGTTCAATGGTTACATCTTTCACGGTTACACCGTAGTCAACGATAAGCTGTAATTCCTCTTCCGTTCTTTCAGGTGGATGATAACTGGCAATAATCCGTTCAAATTTGGTTGCTGGTTCTTTTTCCATATAGACATAGCCCTGGCTTGTAGCCATGATAGGCTCATTTTTGGCCTTTAGGAGGGTGATATCTCCTACTATTACTTGTCTACTGACATTAGCTTGTTTAGCGAGCTCGCTTCCTGTCAGTGGCTCTTGTGATTGCTTTAACAGATTTAAAATGTAATTCCTTCTATCCTCACCTAATAATTTGTCACTCATACTCCCTCTCCTTTCAGGTGTTGTTT
Organism: Bacillus carboniphilus; assembly: GCF_039522365.1. Classification (GTDB taxonomy): domain Bacteria; phylum Bacillota; class Bacilli; order Bacillales; family JC228; genus Bacillus_BF; species Bacillus_BF carboniphilus. The sequence continues at coordinate 231,041 of NZ_BAAADJ010000023.1, forward strand.
TTTTGAACAATTTCTATAATGGCTGTAGAAAGCTTTTCAACTTCAGTTTGTGTAGTTTGAGCACCCATGGATACTCGTACTAGACCTTTAGCAATCGTCTCATTATATTGGCAAGCTAAAACAGTTGGAGAAGGGGCCTGCTTTCCAATATGGCAAGCACTTCCCGATGACACAGCCAATCCTCTTTGATTTAATTCCAATAACACATATTGTCCTTCTAAACCTTTAATTCGAAATGAAAAAATGGAAGGAAGCTGGCACTTCTGATCCGAGCTACCGAATATCTGAATGGATTCCTTTACTTTTTCAAGTTCTGATTCTAAGTAATGTCTATATGTTATAAAAGTATCTTGTAATGTTAATCGTTGTTCTTTCCACAGGGCGGCTGCTTGAGTGAAGCTAGCAACCGCAGGCAGGTTTACCGTTCCGGGTCTCAATCCTTTTTCGTGGACGGTACCTGGAATAAGCGGTTTTACCTGGTAACGGTCTGCTATATATAAGGCACCGATCCCTTTAGGACCATTGATTTTATGACTGGAGATACTTACAGAATCTACATATGGAATTATTTCAGCTATATCTAGTTTACCAAATGATTGAACACAATCACTATGTAAACGAATCTCTCTATCTTTTAGAAGGTCATGAATTTCCTGTAAAGGTTGAATGGTTCCAATCTCTGAATTAACGTGTTGAACAATGACGAGACCGGTCTCGGGTTTAATCTGTTTCTGTAACTCACAAACATCAACAATTCCATCAGTTGTAAAAGGAATTTCAGTAACAGTATACCCATGTCTTTCTAGCATGGGAAGGTTATTCTTTATAGAGGAATGTTCACCGCCTGTTGAAATAATGTGTGTTTGGTCTTTCTTTAAAGTTTGTATTAGTACTTGTAAGGCAAGATCATTCGATTCACTTCCACCACTAGTAAAATAAATCGTGTTGTCAGGTACCTGTAATAGATTTGCGAGTGTCCTTCTGCAATGTTCTAATAATTCCTTAGATTTATGTCCCACATCATGTAGGGATTCCGTATTTCCATAATAACTTTTTGATACTTCTACCCATATGTCAATCGCTTCTTGAAACATAGGACTTGTTGCAGCGTAATCAAAATAGATCAATTCAGCTCTCCCCATTCCCTGAATTCTTTCAAAAAAAATATGTTGCCTTTACTTTAAGTTTATGTAAACATAGGTGTCAAGACATATGTTAAAACAACATAAAAAGAAATGAGTGAGTAATCTTGGAGAAAGCTGACGTTATCATAGTCGGAAGTGGTATTTCCGCTTTACAGTTAGCTACACAATTACAAGGTACAATGAAAGTACTCATGATTACAAAAGGTCGCTTTCGAGATTCAAATACGAATCGGGCTCAAGGTGGTATTGCTGCAGCCCTTCATCCAAATGATCATATTCATTTACACACGGAGGATACTCTTCAGGCAAGTGTACAATTTGCAGATAGGGATATCGTTCAAGATGTTGTAAGTGAAGGAAAGCAGTTGATGGAGCAATTATTACAACAAGGATTCCCTTTTGATACCAATACAAAGGGACAATTACATTTTGGAATGGAAGGGGCACATCAACGAAGTAGAATTCTACATTCTAATGGAGATCAAACAGGTAAAGCGTTTGTTAGCTATTTACTCCAGCAGCTTCGCTCAAATGTTACGATCAGGGAAAATGAAATGGTTTTTGAGGTCATTCAAAATGAACTAGGGGAATGTATTGGAGTTAAATCAAAGAATAAACAGCAACGAACGAATGTGTATATAGCACCTTATGTAGTATTAGCAACGGGTGGTTGTAGCGCTATTTATAACCCAACATCCAATTATGAAGGAGCAGTTGGGGATGGATTATATGTGGCATGGAGAGCAGGAGCAAGACTGGTAAATTGTGAATTTATTCAGTTCCATCCTACAATATTGAATGTGAAAAATTTCACAAGTTTTCTTATATCTGAGGCTGTTCGAGGGGAAGGAGGAGTCCTTACTCTGAAGGATTGCATACCTTTAATGGAAACGCTTCATCCTATGAAAGACTTGGCTCCAAGACACATTGTAGCTGAAGCTATTTTCAATGCTGGAGAAGTATATCTAGATATTAACAATATACAAAACTTTAAAACAAGGTTTCCATCCATTACTGCAGCTTGTGAAGAAAGGGGAATATCTATTGAATTAGGTAAAATCCCTGTTCAACCAGGTGCTCATTTCTTAATGGGTGGTGTTGAAACAGACTCATTTGGCAGAACAAATATTAAAGGCTTACTTGCAATTGGAGAGTTAGCCTATACAGGGCTGCACGGGTCAAACCGTTTAGCAAGTAATTCTCTATTGGAAGGACTTGTAATGGGAAAGCGAGCAGCTGAAGTCATTCAACAAGGAACTGAATGTTCGAAACAGCTTACCCCTAGTCAGGGCTGGGATCGTATTCAACCATTCGTACCCTTGTGTTTGCCAACACCCAAACAAATAAAAGATAACATGATGAAGTATGTAGGTGTAAAACGTTCTGAGTATTCATTAACGAAGATGCTGCAGTGGTTAGAATCCTTTTCTATAGACTTCTCAACTACGAATCTAGGACATTATTCATTTAAAGATATTGAAACAATCTACATGCTCTTTTCTGCAGGAGTAGTTACGAAGTCTGCCTTATTAAGAAAAGAGAGTAGAGGTGCACATATTCGTAGTGATTACCCAGATGAAAGTACGGATTGGTTATATAGGAAAATCATTTTTGAAGGAAATCAAGTGAAAGTGGGGTTGAGGAAGGATGAATTTGTTGTTAGTTAGAAAGAAACTAGAAGAATTTTTTATGGAGGATTGGGGTGACTATGATTTAACAACTGAATCTATCTTTTCAGAAAGTGACCAAGGTACATTCACAATTTTAGCCAAGCAAGATGGTGTTTTTGCAGGTTCCATAATTATCGAAGAAGGATATAAGATGCTCCAAAAAGACTGTGAAATCACTTGTTTTAAACAAGATGGTAATCTAGTAAAAAAGGGAGAAATCATTGCAGAAGTATCAGGTAGATTGCAGTCCCTTTTAACAGGTGAAAGGGTTATTCTGAATCTGATTCAAAGAATGTCTGGCATTGCAACTATTACGAGAGAGGCTGTAAGTAAAGTGGAAGGAAGTCAGACCAGAATATGTGATACACGAAAGACTACACCTGGTTTACGAATCTTTGAAAAATATGCGGTTCGTTGTGGTGGTGGCTTCAACCATAGAAATGGATTATACGATAGTGTTCTTATTAAAGACAACCATATTGAGGCTTCTGGCTCCATTACCAATGCCATTCAAAAAGTAAAGATGAGAGTCGGTCATACAGTTAAAATTGAAGTGGAAATCGAGTCTGAACAGCAACTTCATGAGGCCATTCGAAATCATGCAGATATCATTATGTTCGATAATCTTCCACCTGCTGAGATTAAGAAATGGGTGAAGTATGTTCCTGATCATATTGTTACGGAAGCAAGTGGAGGCATAACTCTCGATCGATTGAAAGACTATGCTGAAACAGGTATCCAGTATATATCTCTCGGCTACTTAACCCATTCAGCTCCATCATTAGATTTTAGTATGAATGTGAAGCAGGGAAGTAAAGGAGGAATATTAGTATGACGATTTTAGATATGATGAGTATAAGTACGCAAATTCCTGAATTTTACCGGCAAGCTACCGAGGAGGAATTGATTTCTAGAATTAAAGAAGCCAAATTAAAGCTGGGAATGAAAGTCATGATCCCAGGGCATCATTATCAGCGAGAAGAAGTGATTCAATTTGCTGATGTAACTGGAGATTCTCTACAGTTAGCCCAGGTAGCTGCAGCTAATAAAGAAGCAGAGTATATTGTCTTCTGTGGGGTTCATTTTATGGCGGAAACGGCCGATATTTTAACAACAAGTGAGCAAAAAGTAATCTTACCGGATATGCGGGCAGGATGTTCTATGGCAGACATGGCAGACGATAAGCAAACGAAAATAGCATGGGAGGTTTTAACTACCCTATTAGGAGAGGATATTTTACCTCTGACCTATGTGAATTCAACAGCCGCTATTAAATCATTTGTTGGCTATCACGGTGGCGCAACTGTAACATCTTCAAATGCGAAGAAGATGGTAAGCTGGGCACTTCAAGAGAGAAAAAGAATCTTGTTTTTACCGGATCAGCATCTTGGAAGAAATACAGCCTATGACTTAGGAGTACCACTTGAAAAGATGGCAGTGTGGGATCCCATTAAAGAAGAACTTCAATATGAGGGCGATTTGGAAGAGGTTGTAGTTATTCTTTGGAAGGGGCACTGTTCTGTTCATGAGAATTTCACCGTACAGAACATCCAATCAGTGAGAGAGAATCATCCAAAAATGAAGATTATTGTGCATCCAGAATGTCGATGGGAAGTGGTAAACCAATCCGATGTATCTGGTTCTACTAAAAAAATCATTGAAACCATTGAGGCGGCAGAAGATGGGTCAGAGTGGGCTATTGGAACAGAGATGAACTTAGTAAAAAGGCTCATTAAGAATCACCCAACAAAACACATCATTTCACTCAATCCTAATATGTGCCCATGCCTAACTATGAATAGAATAGATTTACCTCATCTAGCTTGGGCAATGGACTCTATCTTAAACAAAGAACCGATCCATTTAATTGAAGTCAATGAAAAAGATAAATATTATGCAAGACTAGCACTTGAACGAATGCTTGCAAGAGCCTAAACCGCTATATTTAGCGGTTTTTTTGTTTGGAAGGCTTGCTTTTCATAGGGATCAAATCGGTCATTTTATTTACACATTAGACAAGAATCCTTCATAAATATGAAATCGAATAGACTCTTAATTTGTTAGAAGGCACATAATTTTGTTATTCATTTCATATTTTTTTCTGAGGATGATTAGCAATTTGCCTAGAGTCACATACACTATATGGACGAATGCCTGACAGGAGGGAAATAGATTGAAGATTCACATTGTCCAAAAAGGGGATACTCTTTGGAAAATCGCGAAAAAGTATGGCGTGAATTTCGAAGAGTTAAAGAAAATGAATGCCCAGCTATCAAACCCCGATATGATAATGCCGGGCATGAAAGTTAAAGTACCTGACTCTGGCGGAACGGTAAAAAAAGAAGCTATTGCTCCTAAAGTAAAAGAAATGCCTAAAAAAGAGCATCCACTAGTGGAGCAAAAACCAATTACTCAACCAATCAAAGAAGCCCCGGTAAAAGAAAAAGTTAAAGGTGTACAATTTACTCCAAAAATGCCACAACCAGTTGTTCCTGAGATTGATATCAATAACTATTATATGATGAACATGGCGAACATGTCCGTCACTCAAAAAGAAATGCCTAAAGTTCCGCCAGCGCCTAAACCGGTATTACCTAAAAAAGAAGCGCCTAAGCAAGTACAACCTAAAAAAGAAGTACCTAAGCCAGTGCAACCTAAGCAGGTCCTACCTAAAAAGGAACAAGTTGCTCCTCTTGTTGAGCCGGAATCACCAGAATCACCGCCAATGGTAGCACCAGCTGAAGAATACTGTGTACCAATTTCACCGGTATTACCAGGCTCAGGGCTGTGCCCACCACCACCATGTCCTCCGGGAATGTTACCTGGAATGCACCCAGGAATGCACCCAGGAATGCACCCAGGAATGCATGGATATGGACCGCATGGGATGCCTGCACCATTTGAGCCTCAAGTACAAGGTGTGCAAGCACCTGGATACCCAGCATACTCAATGCCACCAATGCAACAAGGAATGGATTGGGATGAGTCCTCTTCATTTCCAATGCAGTATGGACAAAAGCCACTTATGCCTGGCCAAGTGATGGGAGTTGAAGATGATATGGGTGATGATTATATGCCATACATGCAACAACCGATGATGCAACAACCAATGATGCAACAGCCGATGATGCAACAGCCAATGATGCAACAGCCAATGATGCAGCAACCGATGGCGCAGCAACCAATGATGCAACAGCCGATGATGCAGCAACCAATGGCGCAAGAACCTTTTGCACAGCAACCGACTCAAGCAGAGCCTGTTATGCAACCTTATGGGCAACCATCAATGGTTTCGCCAGCTATGCAACAACCAATGATGCCATATGGCGGACCGGGATTCGGCCCTGGATTCAGCCCTGGATTCGGTCCTGGCCCTGGCCCTGGATTCGGCCCTGGATTCGGCCCTGGCCCATGCTATCCAGTCTCACCTGTAATGCCAGGACCAGGATTTGGTGGGATGCCAATGGGTCCGATGGGAGGGCCTGGATATCCAATGCAATCTCCACAAGTACAAGGAATGTACATGGATGATGAATCGCCAGAAGGATTTAACCAAATGCCATATGGCCAAATGCCGCAGGTTCAAGGAATGCAGGATGACTGCGGATGTGGAGGACCTTCAATGCCTCAAATGATGCCAAATGGTTACCCTACCCCATACTATCCTCAACCAGATGTTTCACCATTTGGAGGTCAAACATCTCCTTATGGGCCGAACCCATATGGTCCTGGGGTCATGCCAAATAATAATGGCCAAGAGTAAACGCCTGTACAAGAAAGGAGACGATCACTATTCCCATCGTCTCCTTTCCTATTTTCAAACGAATATTGAAGATCCCATTGTTCGGCTCCAAACCATAAGGGACCATATCTACAAGATTGAAACAAAAAATGAGAAGTATGTGGGGAAAGGTTTTTCCAATGCAGCTTCATTAAAGAAGCAAAAGTGGCTTACTGAAAAACTTCATCAATCAGGCTTTAGAAAAACATATCGTTTTTTAAAAGCGAAACCAGATGAAGGATTACAATTAGATGGAAAGTCATACGGTATATTAAAATGGGTGGAACATCATAAGGAAAACTTCCAATATAACTCAATACAAAATTGTATAGAAGGAATTCTCCTTGTTCATGAGTTTCATTCAAAAAATAAGACATTTTTGGAAGAAGGTAGTCATTATTTTCCAAGAAGTAAACCGTATGACAAGTGGGTTGATCGATATCAAAGGTTTCATGCTAATATACCCATTATTCGTTCCACTGTCTCTCCTTCAATTTTAAAGGAAATTAAAAAATGGGGGCGTGAGTCTCTTAAGAATATAAGTCGTTTACAACCGTATTCACCAGGAACAAAAGTTATTCTTCATGGTGATGTTGCTCACCATAATTTTATACGTACAGCTGAGGGAGAATTGTACTTAATTGATTTTGACCTAGCTTCCATCGGACACCCAATCCATGATTATCTACAATATGCGAATCGAATCCTCCCCTACCTACAATGGGACCTTAAAAAGCTCTCAGAGATCCCCATTCTTTCTGAACAGTTGAAGGACCCTTATTTTCTTTATTCACTTATGTATCCTACAGACATTTATAGAGAGTGGAACAGAGTTATTCAAAATAACCTTTTGCAAAGTAATAGATGGTTAAATATATTATTTGATATGACCATTGAACAATTCGAAAAAAGACAAATTTTTTATGACACATTAAAAGTTATGGTAAAATAAGTGAAAACTTTGTGAAAGGAAGAACAAGATGGAACAAAAGGTTAGTCACTTAGTATCCTGGCTACAGGAAAAAGTAAAAGAAGCAAAAGCAAATGGTGCCATTGTTGGTGTTAGTGGTGGAATTGATTCTGCTGTGGTGGCTCATTTAATAAAAAGAGCATTTCCAGAACATTCATTAGGTCTCATAATGCCATGCAAAAGCAATCCAAAGGATCAAGAACACGCGCAAATGGTAATTGCTAGTTGTGGCATTGACTCTCACTTAATTGACTTAACTGAAACCCATAACGTATTATTCGGAGAAATGAAACGGAAATTAACCCAAGACGGTACTTGGAATGAAGAAAAAGCAAAGCTAGGAGACGCCAACACAAGAGCACGTCTTAGAATGACCACTTTATATGCGGTAGCTAATAACTATGGTTACTTAGTGGTAGGAACAGACAATGCAGCTGAATGGCACACAGGCTATTTTACCAAGTACGGTGACGGTGGCGTTGACCTTGTTCCTCTTGTTCATTTAACCAAAGGTGAAGTAAGAGAAATGGCTCGTTATCTTGGAGTGCCAGAGGAAGTCATTACGAAGGCTCCAAGTGCAGGATTGTGGGAAGGACAAACCGATGAGAATGAAATGGGTACCACTTACGATTTGATCGATGCTTACTTAAAAGGTGAAACTGTTCCTGAAAAAGATAGACTCATTATTGAAAAAATGCATGCTCAATCAGAACATAAAAGAAGCCTTGCAGCAGCTCCACCTGAGTTCAAATAAAAACTTGTGACTCAAGCGCCTCTGCTTATCAAAAAAAATGGACTGAACTGACAGAATATAACTCCCTATTTGCTGAAAAGCTAAAAATAGCATGATAATCATGCAAGCTTCAGTAAAGGGGGTTTTTACATTGAATCGAAAACTATGGTGTATCCCACTAGCCTGTCTTTTAGTTACTGGTTTAACAGCGTGTAACGCTGACGACAATGCTCAAAATCAGAAAGATACCAGAAATCCAATAAGTATTGGTTTTTCTACCAATGAAAAGACTAATAACGAAAATAACCACTTAGGTAAAACTTCAAACCGGAAAACTGCAGGTTATAAAAATCACGGATATAGTGATTTTAATTACCATCATCATGCGGACAATGCGAAATGGATGAGTCAACGTTCTTTCTATGAAGAGCAACATGGTGACTTGGTGAATGAAATCACTAGCGAAGTTATGAGGGTTAAAGGAGTAAAGGATGCACGTACGATTGTGACAGAGGAACATATTATCGTCGGAGTTAATTTAGAACTGGCTCAGGATCAAAAGGAAGACATCAAGGAAACCGTGCATACTATTCGTGAAAAAGTTCTTCCGTATCAAGATGGAAGGGAAGTTAAGGTTGTTAGCGATAGAGAAAGTTTTTATCGAATTGAAGATTTAGATAATCGACTAAGAACGATTGACGATACGGATCAAATGAATCAAGAAGTGGAGCGGTTACTAAGAACGGTTGCAGCTCCGTTTAACGAACAAGAAATAGCTAATTAGAGTGGAAATGCAGAGCCTAAAGAAGGCTCTGCTTTTTATTTTTTAATAAAGATAGATAAAAATCACTGCTAGAAATAGTGGTTAAACTTTCTATTTTTGGTCAAACTAACAAATGAAAACAAATAAACTTGAGGTGACAAGCATGACACTTCATCTACGGGTAGTCTTGTTAGTGGTGTTAGTTTTGGCTGCATACGGTATTGTCTTTTTAGACAGTAATGAATTAACTAGGGAAGAAGTGCAAGCAAAGGAGACCACTGCATCAGTAATGAAACCGTTAGTTGTTAGAGTGGTCTTAGAGAGAAATTATATAGATGGAGAAATTAGCGAAGAAATTGTTTATGAGAAAATCCTAGCGATGGAGGATTTTTGGAGTAAATATAGCGATTGGCAGTTAGTAGATATGGAAGAGGGGATTGTAAAATTCACAAAAGATGTGGATGACATATCTCCTTTATTAAAAACGACCGGATATTTTGGAATAACGAATGATGGAGTACTTTCTATTTTTAATGGACTCCCTAGTCAGGACCGGATTATTCAGTCTTTCTTTCAAATTGATATGAGAAAATTAGAAAGTATAGAAAGGCAAAAGCTTGAGAAGGGGATTCGTATTTCTAATAAAGACCAGTACGTGGAGGTCCTTAAAACTTTTCGGAGTTATTCCAAAGAGTAAGAGTAGCTTAGCGCTTAGCTGGCTACTTTTTTTCGTGTTTACTCCCTCGTTTTGAATCGTCCATTTCATAAAAAGGTATGGTACAATGGAATGCAGCATAGGACGAGGAGTAAGAGGAAATGTATGAATATCTAAATGGATTGATAGTGAATATAGAGCCGGAATATATTGTGATGGATGTAAATGGAGTAGGTTACCAAATCATGACGCCTAACCCTTACAGATTTCCAAAAAAAGAAATGAAAGTTTATACTTTTTTGTATGTAAGAGAGGATATTCACTCTCTCTACGGATTTATTAGTAAAGAAGAACAAAAGCTGTTTAAGCAACTCCTAAATGTAACAGGAATTGGGCCAAAAGGTGCTTTAGCGATATTAGCTGCCACCTCCCCAAATGAGGTTGCTGCAGCAATTGAAACTGAAGATGAGAAGTTTTTAACGAAATTTCCTGGTGTAGGTAAAAAAACAGCTCGCCAGATGATTTTGGACTTAAAAGGGAAGTTAGCAGCCTTTGGTTCAAGTTTTGATCAGCAACTAAACGTGGACGATTTAACAGCAATAGATTCTCAAAATGAAATAGAAGAGGCTATTCTTGCACTGAAAGCGCTTGGTTATTCGGACCGTGAGTTAAATAAGATTAAAAAAGATTTACAAAGTTTAGATCACTTGTCGACAGATCAATATGTGAAAAAGGCATTACAAATGCTGATGGCTAAAGGGTGATAAAAGGTGGAAGATCGTATAATTTCTGACTCCGTTGCACCGGATGATGCATCCCTTGAATGGAGTGTTCGTCCTCAGTCTTTTGAACATTACATAGGACAGGAACAAGTTAAACATAATTTAAAAATATTTATTGAGGCAGCTAAAATTAGAGAAGAGTCTCTAGACCATGTGTTATTATATGGCCCTCCAGGTTTAGGGAAAACAACCCTTGCGAGTATCATTGCATCCGAAATGCAGGTGCAGATGAAGACAACGTCTGGCCCTGCGATTGAAAGGGCTGGCGATTTGGCAGCTATATTGACGACTCTTGAACCAGGAGACGTTCTATTTATAGATGAAATACATAGACTCCCTCGAGCAGTCGAAGAAGTGCTTTATAGCGCAATGGAGGACTTTTGTATTGATATTGTGATTGGAAAAGGAGAAGGAGCACGTTCGGTTAGGCTCGATTTACCTCCGTTTACATTAGTTGGAGCAACTACGAGAGCGGGTGCATTAACAGCCCCTTTAAGAGACCGATTTGGGGTTCTTTGTCGGTTAGAGTACTATGAACCAAAGGAATTGGCAAAAATCGTAGTAAGAACAGCTGATATTTTGGGAATGGAAGTAGAGGAATTAGCTGCGATAGAAATCGCTAGACGTTCCCGAGGTACTCCGAGAATTGCGAATAGGCTCCTTAGGAGAGTTCGTGATTTTGCCCAAGTTCAAGGGGATGCCCATATTGATTTACAAGTAACACACCAAGCATTAGATCAGCTTCAGGTTGATAAACAAGGTTTGGATCATATTGATCATAAACTGTTACTTGGTATGATTGAAAAATATCGAGGTGGACCAGTAGGGGTCGAAACGATATCGGCCACTATCGGAGAAGAGGTAACGACTGTAGAGGAAGTTTACGAGCCTTATTTAATGCAAATCGGCTTTATCCAAAGAACTCCTCGTGGCCGAGTTGTTACCCCATTAGCATACCAACACTTTAATTTGGAGGTGCCCAGGACTTGAGTGGAATTGGGAAATTGTTAATGATTTTGGGAGCAGTTGTTTTCGTTGTAGGTTTTCTCATCTATTTCTTTAAGCTTGGTAAGCTTCCAGGAGACATCGTTATAAAAAAAGGAAATACGACCTTTTATTTTCCCATCGTCACTTCAATCTTGGTTAGTATTATTTTATCACTCATATTCTTCTTTGTTGGAAGATGGAAGTAACATATAGATAGGAGCTTGATAGACATCATGAAGCTTGAATGGTTTGATTTTGACCTTCCTTCAGAACTAATTGCCCAAACCCCATTAAAAAATAGAGTGGAAAGTAGACTGATGGTCTTAGATAAGAATACTGGGGAGATCGAGCATCGAACCTTTAAGGATGTTTTGGAATACTTACATCCTGGGGATTGCCTGGTCTTAAATGATACGCGTGTCCTACCAGCAAGGCTTTTCGGGGTTAAAGAGGATACAGGTGCTAAAGTTGAGCTTCTTTTGTTAAAAGAAGTTGGAGATGATCAATGGGAAGCCCTTGTAAAACCTGGTAAAAAAGTGAAGGTTGGCACAAAAGTAATATTTGGTGATGGAATTCTTACAGCAGAATGTATAGGTTCCACCGATTTTGGAGGTCGTATTTTTAAATTTTCATACGATGGCATTTTCTATGAAATCCTGGATCAACTAGGTGAAATGCCACTTCCGCCATACATAACAGAACAATTAGACGATAAGGATCGGTATCAAACGGTATTCGCAAAAGTTGAAGGATCTGCAGCAGCTCCGACAGCTGGGCTGCATTTTACTGAAGAACTATTAGACCAGATAAGAGAAAAAGGCGTTCATATTGCATTTATCACGCTGCATGTGGGGCTAGGCACATTCCGGCCAGTACAAGTAGAGGATATCAATGAACATCAAATGCATGCAGAGTTCTATCAGATGACAGAAGGAACAGCACATCTATTGAATAAAGTTAAGGAAGATGGAGGGAAAATTATCTCTGTTGGTACAACCTCAACGCGTACGTTAGAGACGATTGCCCAAAAATTCAATGGCCGTTTTGAAGCTGATTCGGGTTGGACTGATATCTTTATATACCCTGGTTTTACTTTTAAGGGCATTGATGGGATGATTACAAATTTTCACTTACCGAAATCTACTCTCATCATGCTTGTTAGCGCACTTGCTAACCGTGAGATTGTTATGAATGCTTATAAGGAAGCCGTACAAGAGCGTTACCGTTTCTTTAGCTTTGGAGATGCAATGCTGATTACTGAAAAATGAAGGGAGAACACACTTTGACATCACCGATTAGATACGAATTAATAAAGACGTGTAAACAGTCAGGGGCACGACTTGGTATTTTACACACACCACATGGCTCCTATGAAACGCCGATGTTCATGCCTGTTGGTACACTTGCAACCGTTAAAACAATGGCCCCTGAGGAATTAAAGGAAATGGGTGCGGGTGTTATTTTGAGCAACACCTACCATTTGTGGTTAAGACCTGGAGAAGATATTGTAAAAGGCGCTGGTGGTCTTCACAAGTTTATGAACTGGGATCAGGCCATTCTTACAGACTCAGGTGGTTTTCAAGTTTTTAGTTTAAGCGATATGAGAAGGATTGAAGAAGAAGGGGTTCATTTTAGAAATCATCTAAATGGAGATAAACTGTTCTTATCCCCTGAAAAATCAATGGAAATTCAAAATGCATTAGGACCAGACATCATGATGGCCTTTGATGAATGTCCTCCATATCCAGCTTCGTTTGAGTATATGAAGAAATCTGTAGAGCGAACAAGTCGTTGGGCTGAACGCTGCCTAACCGCACATAAGCGTCCAGATGAACAAGGATTATTTGGAATTGTTCAAGGTGGAGAATACGAAGAGCTAAGAAAGTTAAGTGCAAAAGATTTAGTTTCATTAGACTTTCCTGGTTATGCAATAGGTGGACTTTCTGTAGGAGAACCAAAAGATGTTATGAATCGTGCACTTGAATTTACAACGCCTCTTCTCCCAACGGATAAACCTCGATACTTAATGGGAGTGGGAAGTGCAGATTCTTTAATCGACGGATCCATTCGCGGAATTGATATGTTCGATTGTGTACTTCCTACTCGAATTGCCAGAAACGGGACGTTAATGACTAGTAATGGACGACTTAACATTAAAAATGCTAAATTTGAGAAAGATTATGGCCCACTAGATGAAAATTGTAGTTGCTATACTTGCCGAAATTATTCAAGAGCCTATATAAGACATCTAATAAAAGCAAATGAAACATTCGGAATTAGACTTACAACTTACCATAATCTATATTTTCTGTTAAACTTAATGAAGCAGGTCAGACAAGCTATACGTGAAGACCGTCTCTTGGATTTTAGAGAAGAGTTCTTTGAACAGTATGGCTTTAATCGTCCGAATGCGAAAAACTTCTAAATAAAAGGAAAGGGGTGACTTGAATGGGTGGCTTAGCAGGTTTATTACCAATTATTTTGATGTTTGTATTATTCTACTTCCTATTGATTCGTCCACAGCAAAAACGTCAAAAAGCTGTTCAGCAAATGCAAAATGACCTTCAAAAGGGTGACAAAATTGTAACCATTGGTGGTCTACACGGATTTGTTGATGCAATTGATGAGGGACAAATCGTGATTAAATGTGGAGATGGAAGTCGTCTTACATACGACCGTGCAGCAGTACGTGACGTGGTCGAGAAATCAAAAGGTACTAGCTTAGAAAAATAAGAAAAACTGGCGGGGTTCGCCAGTTTTTTGTTTTTTTATGCATTTCGACTCGCAGTCATATTAACTCCTAGAATACCACCCATCATAGCTGTAATGATAAAGCATAAGTGGTAAACCATTTCCTTAAGGGTAAACATGGAGTCATACCCTAGAAATTGGAATAAGAGAATGATGATTGTAAATAATACTCCAGTCGCTCCCCCTAATAACCACCCTTTTTCTTTTCCTTTTCCTCCGGAGATAAACCCTCCTACAAACATGGCTAGAAAGGTAATCCCTGTAAGTACATATTGAATGGAGTGTTCTTGAAGAGATGTAAAACGTAATAATAGGGAGAAAATAAAGCTAGTTAAAACGGCAAAAATGAATATGGTTAATACACCAAAAAGGATTGCACGACCTATTTTTCTTGTTTCGATGGTTCCCCTCTCCTCTCTAATATAAGTACAAGTTAGTACAAGCATATTCTTGAGGTATTCAATTTAGAATCGAAATTTAAACGAATAGATATATTTTTGTTTAACTATTTATGCCAAACATATTTTTGTAATTTAGTAAAACAATAAATAAAGTATGGAAAAGGGGTGATGGCTTGGAGGAGTATCTCATCATTATAATGAGAACTCTTTTTCTCTACATCGGAATTACAATTCTTTTTCGCCTGATGGGTAAAAGAGAAATTGGGGAGCTAAGTATCCTAGACTTAGTGGTCTTCATTATGATTGCAGAACTAGCTGTAGTGGCCATTGAAGATCCTAAGACCCCGATGTTAAAACAGCTTCTTCCGATGATTATATTGTTAGGAGTTCAAGTGCTTACCGCTTTCATTTCATTAAAAAGTGAACGGTTTAGACAAGTGGTAGATGGGCAGCCTACAATCATTATCAATAAGGGAAAGATTGACGAGGCAGCCATGAGAAAACAACGCTATAATTTTGATGACTTGCTTCTTCAATTGCGAGAAAAGGATGTTCGAGATATCACTGAAGTAGATTATGCCATCCTAGAGTCCTCAGGAAAATTATCCGTTTTCACGACAGAGTCAGACCGAGAAGAAAACGACTTTACATTGCCACTCGTTGTAGATGGGGCCATTCAGGATGGAAACCTTCAGGTCATTGGAAAAGATAGAAATTGGCTAATGAGTGAACTAAAGAAAAATGGATATGCCAAAATAGATAGCATTTCGTTTTGTAGCTTTCAAAATGGAAGCTGGTTTATTGATGAAAAGGATGAAGCATAAAAAGGGCCAAGGAAGGCCCTTTTTATTATTTAATAATTTGAATCAAAGTTAGTCTTGATAAAAACCCACCAATATATGGAATTCGATCGGTTTCTTCTTTTTTCACAAGCCCTAGCATTCCTACTAGCAGTAAATACAAACAAGTCATAACAAGTGTGGCTACAATAATCTTTAGGACTAATGGTAAAGAATGGGCTTGGCCCAAAATAAGGCCTCCAAACCAGCCAGTTAGTAACATGGTAGCCATCACTTTTATTAGTTCTCTCACGTTAATGGAGAACTGTATCGTCTTAAGGACGGTAAAGTAGTGTAAAAAGGTGACTAACACCATACCTACTACCATTCCAAGTGCTGCTCCCATAATGCCAAATTTAGGATTGGAAGCTAAAAGGAATATCGTAGCAAGCTTTGCCAAGTTTCCAAAAAGACTGTTATACATAGCCGCTCTTGCCATATCGAGTGCTTGCAGGACAGCAGCCAAAGGACCCTGGACATAATAAATGACAAAGAAAGGTGCCATAACCTTAATAAAATCCGAACCATTTGAAGACCCATACATAGCTTCCATAAGTGGTTCAGCTAATACAAATAATATGACCACACTTAAACCACCTGTAACATACGAGAATCGTAAGGTTTGATTCAGGCGACTTTCTACAAGTTTGCGATTATTTAATGAATTCGCCTCACTAATAGCTGGTACAAGTGAAGTTGATAGGGCATATGTGATAAAGGATGGTAGAAAAAGAAGCGGAAGTGCAAATCCCGTTAAAGCTCCGTATTGCTTTGTAGCTAATTGGGCCGCAACACCAGCTAATGCAAGGCTGTGTGCCACAACTATAGGTTCGAAAAACCAAGAAACAGAACCAATCATTCGACTTCCTAGTGTGGGTAAAGCTACACTCATAAGCTCCCCGAAGGTATCTTTTCCAGACTGAATACTTTGAAAGAATTTTTTCCTTACTCTAAAGTGTTTTTTCAGTTTAAACATGGTTAATAAGTAAATGAGAGACACTAGCTCGCCCATAATGGAAGCAACCATGGCTGCTGCTGCTGCATATTCGACACCGTAAGGCATAAAGGCTTTCGTCATAAAAGCAATAAGTAAAATTCGGACAAATTGTTCAATCACCTGAGAAAGAGCAGCAGGCTTCATGTTTTGTCTTCCTTGGAAGTAACCTCTTATAACAGAAGAAATAGCAATAATCGGTATAACAGGAGCTATGGCCATTAACGGATATATTGTTCTGGGGTCTGTAAATAAAAGGTCGGATAGGACTGGCGCTAATAGCAGTAAGGCTGGTGTGAAAATGAGTGATAATGATAAAGTAGTAGCTAATGAAACAACTAATATTTTCTTAACCTTTTTCTTATCACCTTGTGCCTCAGCCTCTGCCACACACTTTGAGATGGCAACAGGTAATCCCAATTGTGTCAGTGTAATCACTAAAATAAACGTTGGGAATGCCATCATGTAGAGGCCGACTCCTTCTTCTCCGATGACTCTAGCAATAACAACTCTATTAATAAACCCAAGAATCCTGGTTATAAATCCTGCTAAGATTAGAATAATAGCCCCTTTTACAAATTTGGACATATTGATTTCTCCCTGCCTTCTCAAATTCGTTAGCTTCATATACAATGATATATATGCTCAGGGATGGACAAAGCATGACAAGTTTAAAAGGAGAGAGTGCCTTGGATACGACAAAAGCATGGGAATCATATAGAACAGAATTGAAGCCAGCCTTAGATAGCAAGGTAAGTGAGCTTAAGCTTCTAGGCTATAAAAAAGTAACAGAAGATCAATTGTGGACTTATTTATTATCAAAAAGATGGAAAAAACTAGGGGGAGAGGCACGACTTCATCAACTAGTGAATGATATTTTATCTGTAAAACCGCAAGAATTTATGAGCTTTCAAACAGTAGAAGCATTTAAATCTCCTAACCTGTTTGCGAAAATAGATGAGGATGAATTAAAAGAATTATTGGCATTTAAACCTGGAAATTGATTGTATGTCTTTATTTATTCTTTATTTAGGTATAAAATTTTAACATTGAAATAATTTTGTAATCATCGATTCTTTCATAGCGAAAGAAAGATTTGCAGTGTACTGTTAAGGAGGATTTTACATAATGATTAAACGCAGTCGAATCGTTGCGTTTTTTCTCATTGTCTTGTTACTCGCAAGTACAATGGGTCTGACAACGAAGGATATTCTAGGAAACATTAAACTTGGATTAGACCTACAGGGTGGATTCGAAGTCTTATACCAAGTAGAGAAAACTGAGAACGGCCCTAAGATTACAAACGATATTGTAGCAAGCACGGCAGAAACATTAAATAATCGTGTTAATTCATTAGGAGTAAATGAACCAAGCATTGATATTGAAGAGGGAGATCGAATTCGCGTTCAGTTGGCGGGTGTAGAGAATCAAGCTACTGCACGTGAGCTATTAGCTACTGAAGCAAACATTAGTTTCCGTGACGTGAATGATCAGGTTCTCTTAGACGGTACAGATCTTGTTGAAGGTGGAGCCAAACAGTCTTTTGATGAACAAGGTAAACCAATCGTTACTTTAGAGCTTAAAAGTGCAGACTTGTTTGCAGATGCCACTCGCAAAGTTCTAGAAATGGGACAGCCTGTCATTGTCATTTGGTTGGATTTTGAGGAAGGCGATTCTTACCAGGAAGAACTCACAAAACCAGAGGAAAAAAGAAAATTCATTTCGAACCCCTCTGTTAGTAAAGTCATTAACAGCAAGGATGTCATGATTGAAGGAAGCTTTACAGCAAAAGAAGCACAAACGTTAGCTTCCTTACTAAACTCAGGTAGCTTGCCAGTTAAGCTAGAAGAAATCTATTCTACTTCAGTTGGTGCCCAGTTTGGTGAACAGGCTCTCGATAAGACTATTTTTGCAGGACTTATTGGGATTGGACTTGTTTTCTTATTTATGCTCGTGTTCTACCGTTTCCTTGGTTTAATTGCGGTCATGACATTATCTGTCTACATTTATTTAGTCGTACTAGTATTCGATTGGATGAACGCAGTCCTGACACTACCGGGAATTGCAGCCCTTATTCTCGGGGTAGGTATGGCTGTTGATGCAAATATTATTACGTACGAAAGAATCAAAGAGGAAATAAAAGTAGGTCGCTCTATTAAAGCGGCATTCCAAGAGGGGAATAAATCCTCACTGTTAACAATATTGGATGCTAACATCACGACGATTTTGGCCGGAGCTGTACTATTTATGTTTGGGACAAGCTCGGTTAAAGGGTTTGCAACGATGTTAATCATCAGTATCCTTGCCAGCTTTATTACCGCCATCTATGGAACTAGACTTCTTCTTGGTCTATGGGTGAATAGTAAAGCACTTAACAAACGTCCAGGCTGGTTTGGTGTTAAGAAAGAAGAGATTAAGGATATTGCAGAAGGCTTTGATGCCTACACATTACCTAACAAATTTGATAAATGGGACTTTTTAAAACATCAGAAAAAGTTCTTCATTTTCTCAGGAATATTACTTGCTGCTGGATTAGTGTGTTTACTAGTATTCAGGTTAAATCTTGGAATTGACTTTTCAAGTGGTACTCGTGTTCAAATTTTAGCTGAGGATTCTGTGACTTCAGAAGAAATTACAAATGAACTCGAAAAAATCGATATGGTATCTAACGACATTGTACTGGCTGGTGATAATAATGAGATGGCCGTCGTTCAGTATAAAGGAGTTATGACCAAAGAAGAAATTGATACATTAAAATCACATTTCATGGATGTGTATGGTTCTGAACCAAGTGTAAGTACCGTTTCACCAACAGTTGGTACTGAATTAGCCAAGAATGCTTTAATGGCAGTCGCAATTGCTGCGATAGGAATCATCATTTATGTTGCATTCCGATTTGAAGCGAAAATGGGTGTTGCATCTGTTCTGGCATTAGTCCATGATGCGTTCTTAATTGTAGCGGTCTTTAGTATTACGAGGTTTGAAGTGGATATTACTTTCATTGCTGCAGTACTAACCATTATTGGTTATTCAATCAATGATACCATTGTTACATTTGATCGAATAAGAGCTAACTTACGTAACAAGAAGAGATTGAAATCCTACGAAGATATTAAGGAAGTTGTCAATCAAAGTTTAAGACAAACATTTACAAGATCAATCAACACTGTATTGACTGTAGTCTTAACAGTTGTAGCTCTTTTTGTATTAGGTGCAGAGTCTATAACAAACTTCTCTTTTGCATTACTAATCGGTTTAATTGCCGGTACTTACTCTTCTCTTTTCATCGCAGCCCAAGTATGGATGATTTGGAAAGGGAAAGAGCTTGAGAAAAAAGGAACAATCGTCACAGAGAAAAAAGAAAAAGCATTCTCAGACGAACCACAAGTATAATTATGTAGAATCAGTAAAACTTAGCTGCCAGGCCCTTCTATAAACTTTTCAGATTTGAATTTTAATCAAATCAGTTAAGAGGGAGCCTGGCTCTTTACTTGATTTTATATGATAAGGTATCCTAATATTCGGTTACACTAGGAGATAGGATGAAAGTGGAAGGAGTTCGGGTGTTGGATAAAGAGAAAAGGTTTAAACAAGCAGAATTTGCTGCATGGGTTGGTATTGTTGGAAATATTGTCCTAGCTATCATTAAATACGTAGCTGGAACCATCTCTGGAAGCCGGGCTCTGGTAGCAGATGCTGTACATTCAGCTTCTGATGTAGCGGGATCCTTTGCTGTTTGGGTTGGACTTCGAGCAGCAAAACAGCCCCCAGATGAAGATCATCCCTATGGACATGGGAAAGCAGAGTCCATTGCAGCTATTATTGTAGCTGTCCTTTTATTACTGGTAGGGTTTGAAATAGGAAAGTCCTCGTTTGAATCATTTTTTGAGCCGATTGAGCCTCCAAAGATGTTAGCTATTTATGCAGTGGTCCTCTCAATTGTTGTTAAAGAAATCATGTTTCAATATAAGTTTCGGTTGGGTAAGAGAATAAAAAGTGATGCCATTATTATAAACGCCTATGAACATCGATCTGATGTCTATTCCTCTATTGCCGCCCTAGTAGGAATTGGTGCTTCTATCTTGGGTGGACGGCTTGGGATTTCATGGCTAGAGTATGCGGACCCTGTAGCTGGTCTTGTGGTGGCAATCCTTATTATTAAAATGGCATGGACGCTAGGAGCAGAATCTATACATAATACTTTAGACCATGTCCTGCATGAGGAAGATACTATGGAAATGCGTAAAGCGGTCGAGTCCATTCCAGAAGTAAAAATGATAAATGAATTCCATGCTAGAGAACATGGACATTATGTTATCGTTGACATAAAAATTGCAGTGGATCCTCATATGACTGTAGAAGATGGACATAAGGTAGGAAAGAGAGTGAAGGAGATTTTAATGGAGGAATCCGATGTTCAAAACGTATTCGTCCATGTAAACCCGTATAACCCTGATGACGATAATTAAGTATATACGTTTGTTTAAAATAAGGGGATGTATTGATGAAACAACAAGGAATGTTAATTGCCTCCATATTATTTGCATTGATTGTTGCTATATTTGCAGTGGTTAATGTTGAATCGGTAAGAGTAAACTATTTGTTTGGTTATGCTGAATGGCCTTTGATTTTAATTATTCTAGGTTCTGTTTTAATGGGTGGTCTTATTTTAGGAACGGTCGGCTTTTTCCGGTACTATAGTCTTCAGAAAAAATACAAATTATTAAATCATGACTACGAGAAGCTAAAGCATCAACTAGATGAAGGTCAAAGTGATGTGGGTATTCAAGTAGAGGATAAAACAAATAAAGAGAATAGTTAGGATGAAAAAGGGTTTTAGAGAGTAAGTGTATGCTTGCTTTCTAGGGCCTTTTTTATGGCTATAAGGTGTATAGGGGTGTTTATGTGCCTTATTTTACAGTAAATGGAGGAACTGGCACAAAAACCCCGCTTATTGACCTGTTTTTACCAGTAAATGGAATATTCGGCACAAAACCTCCGCTTACTGATCCACTTTTACCAGTAAGTGGAATATTTGGCACAGAACCCCCGCTAATTGAGCTGTTTTTACCAGTAAATGGAATATTTGGCACAGAAACTCCGCTTACTGATCCATTTTCACCAATAAATGTAAATTTCAACACAAAACCCTCGTTTTCATTTTTTTTTTAACCGTTTTTATAAACCTTAGACCGAAAGAGATGGCATTCGTCGTTTATTTTTTATTTCCTTTCTTTCTCTCCCTCCCTTCCATATAGGAATTAAGCATACAAGTATCAGTTATTCCCTACAAAATACAAAAAGATATACAATTGTTGTCATTGAAGGGCACTATGGAGTCTTGTATAATTAGTGAGGTTGAGGGGTGAACGTATGCTTAAATCCAAAAATAGATGGATGGTTTCGGAAGAAAATCCAGAAAACATTCAGCTTTTATCAAAAGAACTAAATGTATCACCTATAGTTGCTAAGCTTTTATCTAGTAGAGGATTAGATGATATAGAATCGGCCAAAAGTTTTATACATACAGACCAGTTAACCTTTCATGATCCGTTTCTAATGCGAGACATGGAAAAGGCTGTAGCGAGAATTCAAAAGGCTATTGACAAAAATGAGGCCATACTAGTTTTTGGAGATTATGATGCAGATGGTGTAACGAGTACTACTGTTATGATGACAGTTCTTCAAGATTTAGGGGCTAACGTGCAATTCTACATTCCGGACCGTTTTACAGAAGGATATGGGCCTAATAAAGAGGCTTTCTATCAAGCTAAAGAAGAAGGAATCAGCCTAATCATTACAGTGGATACGGGAATATCTGCTCAAGAAGAAATTGAGTTTGCCAATGAATTAGGGATGGATGTCATTATTACGGATCACCATGAACCTGGTGAGACATTGCCCAATGCTTTGGCCATTATCCACCCAAGAGTTGGGGAGAAATATCCTTTTGCTTCTTTAGCAGGTGTTGGAGTAGCTTGGAAAGTTGCACATGCACTTTATGGTAAACTCCCAGAGCAATTATTAGAACTAGTTTGTATTGGGACTATCGCGGATTTAGTTCCACTTCAAGATGAAAACAGATTAATTGTTATAGAAGGGCTTAAACATTTAAGGAAAACAACGAGAAAAGGGCTTCTCTCTCTTTTAGCAAAAGCAAAAGTAGATCCCGGGAATGTGGATGAAGAAACAATCGGGTTTACCCTTGGGCCAAGAATCAATGCGGCAGGAAGACTTACCTCTGCCTCTATCGCAGTCTTACTTCTGCTATCAAAAGACCAATTGGAAGCAGATGAGTACGCTTCAGAAATTGAAGCATTAAATAAAGAGAGACAAAAAATTGTTCAAGAGACAGTAAAGGAAGCTATTGCACAAGTTCACGAAACACATGACTTAGAGAAGGATCGAGTGATTGTAGTAGCTAATGAAGGCTGGAATTCTGGGGTTATCGGAATTGTAGCTTCGCGGTTGGTGAATGATTTCTATCGACCTACTTTTGTATTCAGTATTGATCCAGTTGAGGGAACAGCGAAAGGTTCAGCTCGAAGTATTGAAGGTTTTGACCTGTATGAAAATTTAACAGAAGTAAAGGAACTGCTACCTCATTATGGCGGACATCCAATGGCAGCGGGAATGTCATTGAAAGCTAGTGATTTGGAAGAATTCAGAAAAAGAATGAACAGCTTGGCTTTAGAGAAACTCAGTGAAGAGGACCTTACTCCCGTTCTTCATTTAGATGCCACCTTACAACTGGAAGACATTGATATAGAAGCCATAGAAGAAATGAAATTACTCGCACCATTTGGAGTCCAGAACCCGAAACCAAAGATCTTAATTGAACAATCACCCATTGCAGATCTTAGAAAAATAGGGGCAGACAAAAATCATTTAAAAATGTTAATTGGAGAGCAACACCAAATGGATGTCATTGGTTTTGGATATGGAGAGCTCGCAGAAGAAATGTCTCCTTTTTCACAAGTAAATATTGTCGGGGAGCTATCTATTAACGAATGGAATAATCGTAAAAAACCACAGTTAATGATGCAGGATATTTCGATTTCAGAGTGGCAGCTTTTTGACTGGAGAGGAATTCAAGGGTTACTCGAAAAGTTAAACCATTTACCGAAGGACAAGCTTAAGATCATAATATTTGATGAGAAATCAGTATCATTATTAAGAGGCCAATATATGGATTATGTTTCTCATATTCTAGATGCAGAAATTGATCCATCAGACTTTGTCGTCTTACTTGACTTACCTTTAAGTAAACGTGACCTTGAACAAGTTTTATCTAACGGAATGCCCGCTAGAATATATGCACATTTTTCTAGTATGGAAAACCACTTTTTGCAAACCATTCCTACTAGAGAACATTTTAAATGGTTCTACGGATTCTTATTGAAAAACCAATCTTTTGATTTAAAAAAACATGGAGTTGCTCTAGCTAAACGTAGAGGTTGGACAAATGAAACGATAGAATTTATCTGTAAGGTGTTTTTTGAACTGGAATTTGTTACAATAGACAATGGTGTGGTGACGATTGGTCCCACAAAACAAAAGCGTGATTTAACAGACTCTCCTACTTTTAGAAAGAAGGAAGAGAGAGTAGAATTGGAGAAAGAGCTTGTTTACTCATCCTATTCTGAACTTAAGACTCTGTTTGGAAGTCTAAGTCATAGGAATGAGAGAGCTAGGGAGGAAATTAAGTAAATGGACTTAAAACCATATGTAACAATTGTTGAAGATTGGCCAAAACCAGGTATTAAATTTAAAGATATTACAACCTTGATGGACAACGGTGAAGCCTATAAATATGCTACCGATCAAATTGTAGAATATGCAAAAGAAAAGGATATCGATCTTGTTGTTGGACCAGAGGCAAGAGGCTTTATTATTGGATGTCCAGTTGCATATGCAATGGAAGTTGGATTTGCTCCAGTTCGTAAAGAAGGAAAGCTACCAAGAGAAACAATCAAAGTAGAATACGGTCTTGAGTACGGTAAAGATAGCTTAACGATTCATAAAGATGCAATTAAACCAGGACAACGTGTCTTAATTACAGATGACTTACTTGCAACTGGTGGTACAATTGAAGCTACGATTCAACTTGTTGAAAAACTGGGTGGAGTTGTAGTGGGAATTGCCTTCTTGATAGAGTTAGCTTATCTCGATGGAAGAAGCAAACTAGACGGTTATGACATTTTAACACTAATGAGATATGAGTAAGCACTTCGTACTGAAGTGCTTCTTTTCATACACATACCTAATGGTGTACAAGTGCTCCAGCATTTCATATAATAAGGTCAACTCCTAAATGGAACGTAAGGTGATGTAATGGCAAACGATCAAGTTTTAACGCCCGATCAAGTTTTCGATAGGGCTAGAAAATATTTAAATGAGGAACACGTTTCCTTAGTAGAAAAAGCATATAAGTTTGCTGAGAATGCTCACAGAGAACAATATCGTAAATCTGGTGAACCTTATATTATCCACCCCATTCAAGTGGCTGGAATATTAGCAGACTTAGAGATGGACCCTTCCACGGTTGCTGCAGGGTTTCTTCATGATGTCGTAGAAGACACCGACGTAACCTTAGACGAGCTTCGTGAAGCGTTTAATGATGAAGTAGCTATGCTTGTTGATGGTGTGACGAAGTTAGGGAAGATTAAATATAAATCTCAAGAAGAACAACAAGCTGAAAATCATCGAAAAATGTTTGTTGCTATGGCTCAAGATATTCGTGTGATCTTGATAAAGCTTGCTGACAGACTTCATAATATGAGAACTCTTAAGCATTTACCTTTGGAAAAGCAAAGAAGGATTGCAAATGAAACGTTAGAGATTTTTGCACCTCTTGCGCATCGACTCGGTATTTCTAAAATTAAATGGGAATTAGAAGATACAGCTCTTCGGTATTTAAACCCGCAACAATATTATCGAATTGTTAATTTGATGAAAAGAAAGAGAGCGGAGCGGGAAGAGTACTTAGATGATGTCGTTCAAGATGTTAAGAATCGACTAAAAGATGTGAATATTAAGGCAGAAATAACAGGAAGACCTAAGCACATTTATTCTATATATCGTAAAATGGCCCTTCAAAATAAGCAGTTTAATGAAATTTATGATCTGTTAGCAGTCCGTGTTATTGTTCAGAATATTAAGGATTGCTACGCTGTATTAGGAATTATTCATACATGCTGGAAGCCAATGCCGGGTCGTTTCAAAGATTATATTGCAATGCCAAAGCCTAACATGTACCAATCCCTTCATACGACGGTCATCGGACCAAAGGGTGATCCATTAGAAGTACAAATCCGAACGTTTGAACAACACCGTATCGCGGAATTCGGGATTGCTGCCCACTGGGCTTATAAAGAAGGAAAGAAGGTATCTGAAGGCCTCAGCTTTGATAAAAAACTAACGTGGTTTAGAGAGATACTAGAGTTCCAAAATAATACAAATGATGCAGAAGAATTTATGGAGTCCTTAAAAATTGATCTATTCTCTGACATGGTCTTTGTTTTTACACCTAAAGGAGATGTGATTGAGTTACCTTCTGGCTCTGTTCCTATTGACTTTGCATACCGAATCCACTCGGAGATTGGAAATAAAACGATTGGTGCGAAGATAAATGGGAAAATGGTTCCACTTGATTACCGTCTGAAAACAGGGGATATCATTGAAATCATGACTTCTAAGCATTCCTATGGTCCGAGTAAGGATTGGTTAAAGCTTGCCCAAACTTCCCAAGCAAAAAATAAGATTCGTAACTTCTTCAAGAAACAAAGCCGTGATGAGAATGTAGAAAAAGGGAAAGAATGGGTTGAAAAAGAAATTCGGAATATGGAATTTGATTTAAAAGAAATTATGACTCCGGATAATCTTAAGAAGGTTGCTGAGAAGTTTAATTTTGCTAATGAGGAAGATATGTTTGCTGCGGTCGGTTATAACGGAATTACGGCTCTTCAGGTTGCCAATCGACTAACTGAAAAATGGAGAAAGAAACGTAATTTAGAACAAGAAAATACTTTTGTAGAATCTTTACCAGACATGAAGACTCAACCGATTAAGAAACGAGACTCTGGGGTAAGAGTAAAAGGAATTGATAACCTCTTAATCCGTTTATCAAGATGCTGTAACCCTATTCCTGGTGACGATATTATGGGGTATATCACAAAAGGCCGAGGAGTGTCTGTTCATAGATCGGATTGTCCGAATGTTCATACGGATGATGCCAAAAGTCGGATTATACCTGTTGAGTGGGAAGGAAATACACTTCAACGAAAAGAATACAACGTTGATATCGAAATCAATGGATTTGATCGTAGAGGTTTATTAAATGAAGTGTTGCAAGCTGTTAATGAGACGAAGACAAACATTACAGCTGTAACAGGACGATCTGATCGTAATAAAATGGCCACCATCAATATGTCTATTTCTATTCATAATAAGAGCCATTTACAAAAAGTGGTGGACCGTATCAAGCAGCTTCCAGACATTTATTCGGTTCGAAGAATGATGAGTTAAGGAGTTTTAGAATGAAAGTTGTACTACAACGTGTAAAGCGTGGCTCCGTCGTTGTCGAGAATAATACCGTCGGTGAGATTGGTAGGGGTTTTGTACTCTTAGTTGGAGTTACCCATGAAGATACGGAAGAGGACGCCAAATATCTAGCTGATAAAATTGTCAATCTGCGAGTCTTTGAGGATGATGAGGGTAAGATGAACTTGTCTCTAAAGGATGTGGGTGGAGAAATTCTATCCGTCTCACAGTTCACTCTCTACGGGGATTGTCGTAAAGGGAGAAGGCCCAACTTTATGAATGCTGCTAGGCCAGAATTTGCAGAGCAACTATATAATCAATTTAACAAGTTTTTAGGTGAGCAAGATGTCAAGGTGGAAACGGGTGTGTTTGGAGCCATGATGGATGTAGACCTCATCAATGATGGACCTGTCACCTTGATTATAGAAAGCAAATAGAACCAGACAATAAAAATGTCTGGTTCTTTTTTTACCTTTTTATACTTTTAAAATATTTTGCCAAACCGTAGTAAATAGCCGAGGTTACTTGTTCCTGATATTGAGAAGTTTGAACCGTTACCTCTTCCATTGGGTTACTTAAGTACCCAAGCTCTAAAAGAATGGCCGGCTGCTTATTTTCTCTTAATACGAAGTAGTTGCCGAAACGAGCGCCTCTGTCATTTAATTTCGTTTTCCCAATCATTTCTGATTGGACCATTTGTGCCAGAGCCTTATTGGTTGAATTATAGTAGTATGAAGTAATACCATTTACACTTGAATCTTGGAAGCTATCATAGTGCAAGCTGATAAATACATCTGCATAGTAATAATGAGCCAAGCTGACTCTAGAGCGTAAAGATAAGTATCGGTCATCACTTCTTGTTAAAACGACCTTCGCACCAGCAGAACGTAATTTTTCTGCCAATAGCTCACTAGTTCGAGCGGTTAGTTTCTTCTCGAGTGTACCTGAAGACCCCGTAGTACCTCGATCTTCGCCCCCATGGCCAGCATCAATTACAATTATTTTACCTGTTAAATATTGAGCTTCTCCAGTTTTTTCAACCGAACTCTCCGCATTGGATGAGGATACAATCCATCCAGCTACATAGGCTTGATTCTGAGGAGTTACTTCAATCTCATACCAATCGCCTACTTTACTAACAATTTTAAAGGTCTGTCCCTGATTAGCTCTTTGTACAACCGGATAGCTAGTAGCAGGACCTCCCCGAATGTTAGTTCCATTGTATAGGATCATAATTTCTTCTTGTTCTTCTGGAGTCGCAGGTTTTTCAGGACTAGGTGTATTTTTTACTTTTTCGAGAAACCATCCGGCCACCCAGCCTATTTTATTGTCCTGATAGCGGATTTTATTCCAATTATTTTGTTCTTCTATAATGGTTACTTTTTCGCCATTTGCTACATTATCCATAATGTTGCTTGAGAGTGAACCTTCTTCACGAACATTCAGAATCGAGGCTGTGACTACAGCCGGCTGCTCTACTGTTTGATCAGAAGTAGGGGGCTCTGTTTTTTCCTCTTCCGAAGAGGGTTGGTCTGGGTTAGTTACTTCTATATCTTCCTCTTCTTCAATCTGTTCACTATCATTATTTGAGTTTTCCTCTTTTTCTTTAATTAGAACATAATCGGCACTTACCCATGCTTTGGTTTCGTTAAATTCTATTTTCACCCAGTCAGATCCGACTTGTTGAACTCGAACCTCTTCTCCTTCATTTAACTTCCCAATTACAGAACTAGATAATGAAGGTTCATTTCTGACGTTGAGACGATTAACTGTAATGGTCCCAGTTAGATTGGAAGGAGTTTTGACTTCTTCTTGAGTGGGCATAAACTTTAGAAAATCTTTTGATACCCAACCATTTACATTATTAGAAGAAATGTTTACCCAGCCTTCTACTGAGTTCAAAACAGTTACATACTGGTCCTGATTAACAAATCCAATGACACCAAAATGTATACCAGGTCCCTTACGTATTCTCAGGCCATCGACAGTAACTACTGCCTGGTTACTTTGAGCTGTTTTAACCCTAGTCTCCTCAACCAACCAGTTGGCAACCCAGCCACTCCGATTTTTTGGAAGTGAAATTTTAATCCAGTCCTCTTTTCGTTCCATAACCTTATAGCTCTCGCCTTTTTGGACTGATCCAATAATCCCGTATGTTAAACCAGGTCCTTCTCTTACATTTAGATTTTCAACTTTAATTATCACCTGTTCATCATTTGAATAAGCAGGAATTGCCCGAAAGAGTACAGGCAATACTAATAGAAAAGTGAGGACAATCGTGATTCCCTTTTTAAACATGCTGAATCCCCTTTCTACATTAAATATCGACAACTTTATAGACAAAATAAATGTTATGTAAGTAAATTAAACAAACCTTTTACTTATTTTCGTGAGAGGGGAAATAAATCCCTTTTTTTCTTTTAGAAAAAATTAAAAGGAATTCAAATAATTGGTGTTACATTATCCAGCAAATGGGACAAACTAGATATAAATCAAGTAAAGGATGGAGGATTTTATGAGAATCGATCACAATAAGAATATAGCTCACCGACAAAAACAGGAAGCTTTTGGAGTGAACCTTCATGATCCTCTTTCGAAGGAATTGTCTATGGAGATGGCAACGGAATTTGGTGTTTCTGCTCATAATATTAGAAAGTTAAAAAGACATCTTAGATAAAATAATGAGAATACATCTTGACATTGAGGTCAAGGATTCTTATGATAATGTAATAATTAAATATTTTCGAACCAATGATAGAGAAAAGTAGTTAAGAGATACGTGTACAGAGAGAGAATGTCTATGGCTGGAAACATTTTCACATAGTGACTTAATGAAAGACACTCTTTAGGTTTCACATCGAACACCGAGGATCGGACTAGTAGATGGAGAACGTATACAGGCGTTAACGATTGAAGATGAAAACATGACTATGTTTTTAATTAGGGTGGTACCACGGGTTTGCTCTCGTCCCTTCTTGGGATGAGGGCTTTTTTGTGTTTAAAAAACAAACCCTTCCTAGTTTTAGCATAGCTCATTTCGAAGTATCTTCTACATACCATAAGGAGGGGAAAGTATGAGTAATATTCAAATCCCACGTGGAACACAAGACATATTGCCTGGAGAAAGTGAAAAATGGCAATGGGTTGAACAAATTGCGAGAGAATTATGTACGAATTATCAATACAAAGAAATCCGAACTCCTATTTTTGAGCACACTGAACTCTTTCAAAGAGGGGTTGGAGATTCAACTGATATCGTTCAAAAAGAAATGTACACTTTCAAAGATCGAGGAGATCGTAGCATTACATTAAGACCAGAGGGAACAGCATCTGTAGCACGTTCATTTGTAGAGAATAAGATGCACGGTCTACCAGACCAACCAGTAAAACTATATTACTTAGGGCCAATGTTCCGTTACGAACGCCCACAAGCAGGTCGATTTAGACAGTTTGTCCAGTTTGGGGTAGAGGCACTGGGTAGTAATGATCCAGCCATTGACGCAGAAGTCATTTCATTGGCCATGAATATTTACAAAAAAGTCGGATTGAAAAACATTAAGCTAGTTATCAATAGCCTAGGGGATCAGGATAGTAGGTTGGCTTACCGAGAAGCGCTGGTTAATCACTTTAAAGGCAGCATTCATGAATTTTGTTCTGATTGCCAAAATCGTTTGGAACAAAATCCTTTACGTATATTGGATTGTAAAAAGGATCGCGACCATGACTTGATGAAAACTGCTCCATCTATTTTAGAGTATCTCAATGATTCCTCTAAAGAGTATTTCCAAAAGGTTCAGACCTTTTTAAATGGCTTAGGGATTCCATTTGAAGTAGATCCTAATCTTGTTCGTGGCTTAGATTACTACAATCACACTGCTTTTGAAATCATGAGTAATGCTGAAGGTTTTGGTGCTATTACAACACTCTGTGGTGGTGGAAGATATAACGGACTAGTAGAGGACTTAGGCGGTCCGGAAACACCAGGAATTGGTTTCGCATTTAGTGTAGAAAGATTACTTTCTGCTATCGAGGCAGAACAACTCGACATCCATTTTGCAAAGCCTTTAGATTGCTATTTAGTGGGTCTTGGAGAATCCGCAAGAGAAAAGACTTTGCCACTTTTACAAGAGATGAGAATGAATGGCGTTGCAGCTGAAACAGATTACTTAGACCGCAAAATGAAAGCTCAAATGAAATCTGCAAACCGATTACATGCACGTTTCGTTGTTATTCTAGGTGATGACGAAATTGAAAAAGGTGTAGCGCTGGTTAAGAATATGGAATCAGGTGACCAGGTAGAAGTTAGTTTATCAGAATTGGTTGAACACATTAGAACAGCATAAGAGCTAAGGAGGAGACAACATGTTTGGTAGATCGTATTTCTGTGGCGAAGTGACAGAACAAATGATTGGTGAAGAAGTTGTTTTAAAAGGTTGGGTTCAGAAGCGAAGAGATTTAGGGGGACTAATCTTCATTGATCTTCGTGATAGAACGGGAATTGTTCAAGTTGTTTTTAATCCAGATGTATCAAAAGAAGCATTGGAAGTAGCAGAGAAAGTTAGAAGTGAGTACGTTCTTGATATCCGAGGTAAAGTAGTTGGTCGTGAAGAAGGAACCATCAATGAAAATCTCAAGACAGGTAAAATTGAAGTGTCTGCTACTGAAATAAACATTATTAACGAAGCAAAAACACCTCCTTTTGTCATTGCTGACCAGACCGATGTATCTGAGGAAGTGCGTTTAAAGCATCGTTACTTAGACCTTAGAAGACCAGCTATGTTTGAGACCTTTAAGTTAAGACACAATATTACAAAAACGATTCGTAACTATTTAGATGAAAATGGTTTCTTAGAAGTTGAAACTCCAATTCTAACAAAAAGTACGCCTGAAGGTGCAAGAGACTACTTAGTACCAAGCCGTGTGCATCCCGGTGAGTTTTATGCATTACCTCAATCACCTCAGCTTTTTAAGCAGTTACTAATGGTGGGTGGATTCGAACGCTATTATCAAATCGCTCGTTGTTTTAGAGATGAAGATTTAAGAGCGGACAGACAGCCTGAATTTACACAAGTCGATATTGAGACTAGCTTCTTAAGTAGTGAGGACATCATTTCAATGATGGAAGACATGATGAAACTCGTCATGAACGATGTAAAAGGTATCGAGTTAGATGGTGCTTTCCCTCGCATGACCTATCAAGAAGCGATGGATCGATATGGTTCTGATAAGCCAGACACTCGCTTTGGACTTGAATTAGTTAACGTCGCTGAGGTTGTTGTAGATTCTGATTTCAAAGTATTTGCATCAACTGTACAAAACGGTGGACAAGTGAAAGGTATCAATGTTAAAGGTGCAGCAGAGCAATACTCTCGTAAAGATATTGATGGATTAACGGAATATGTTTCTCGTTACGGTGCGAAAGGATTGGCTTGGTTAAAAGTAGAGGACGGAGAGCTTAAAGGACCAATCAGTAAGTTCTTTAATGAAGAGAAACAAGCTGAACTGATTAGTGCTTTCTCTGCTGAAAAAGGAGACCTTCTTCTTTTCGTTGCAGACAAACCATCCGTTGTTGCCGATTCATTAGGTGCCCTTCGCCTGAAGCTAGGAAAAGATTTAAGGCTGATGGATGAAAAAGCCTTTAACTTCCTTTGGGTCACTGACTGGCCACTTCTTGAGTATGACGAAGAAGAAGGACGTTACTATGCGGCCCACCATCCATTTACAATGCCTGTACGTGAAGACTTACCATTACTTGAATCAAACCCAAGTGAAGTAAGAGCTCAAGCGTATGACCTTGTATTAAATGGGTTTGAATTAGGTGGAGGTTCACTCCGTATTTTTGAAAGGGATATTCAAGAAAAAATGTTTGAAGTTCTTGGCTTCTCAAAAGAGGAAGCACATGAACAATTTGGTTTCTTATTAGAGGCATTTGAATATGGTACTCCTCCACATGGTGGAATCGCACTTGGCTTAGACCGTCTGGTTATGCTGCTTGCGGGTCGTTCAAATCTTCGTGAAACCATTGCATTCCCTAAAACAGCAAGTGCTAGTGATTTGTTGACAAATGCACCTGGGGAAGTAAGTGGAGCTCAATTAGTTGAATTACACCTTTCTTCTACAGCTAAGAAAGAAGGATAACGATTCCTATGCTAGTCCACAAGTAGCGAAAGAACCATTTTGGAAATAAAGATATTTCCAGCTTTGGTCACCTTGATTACAGCTTGTTGGCTATGCTAAAATACAAACAACAAAACCAATAAACGAGTCCTGATGTGTACGTTGTACTTTCTTGTTTTGACCGAACATTTCTGAATCGGGAGCCTACATAAGTTTCTACACTGCGTAAATGCCTCCATGGTGAGAGGACTTACTACGTGAAGAACAGGGCACCCACCTGCTTAGAGCGGGTTCAAAACGAAGGTTTCATGCAACGGCACGATCGGGACTCGTTTTTTATTTGGGACAGAGGGGACAGGTTTAGTGTCCCACTTGAGCTGGGTTCGGACATCGGACTACTGGGACCGGAAATTGCGGGGTACTGATTTCACTTACACTCTTATTTCTGAAAAACCAGGTCTGACTTCCGAAAAAAAGTCATGAGTTCTGAAATGAAGCCTCAAAGTTCTGAATAACACCTCAAAAGTTCCGAAAAACCTCTGCTAAGTTCCGAATAATAACCACTAAGTTCTGAATAACATCCCATAACTTCTGAAATAACTCCACCATACCGTTAAGCTAGCACAAAAAAAGATAACTTCCCCCATTTCCCAACAAAAACTTGCAATGAAACACGGCTATGATATAGTTTTACTGTTCAAGATATACATAATAAGTGTTAGTTTAATATGATGGAGTGATTTTTTATGTTACATCAATTTTCTCGAAATGAATTAGCCATTGGTAAAGAAGGATTAAAAAAATTAGAAGATTCAACAGTTGCGGTCCTGGGTGTCGGTGGTGTTGGATCCTTTTCAGTAGAAGCACTGGCTAGAACAAACATTGGTAGACTTGTGATCGTAGATAAGGACACGGTTGATATCACTAATGTGAACCGACAGCTTCCAGCCACCCTCTCCACAATTGGGCAAGCGAAAGTGGATATTATGAAAAAGAGAATTGAAGATATTAACCCTAATTGTGATGTTATTACGTTAAAGATGTTCTATACGGAAGAAACGTATGAGCAATTTTTTGAGTATGGGCTAGACTATGTCATCGATGCATCGGATACGATTGTTTATAAAATACATTTAATGAAGGAATGTCTCAAGCGTAATATTCCAATCATCTCAAGTATGGGCGCAGCCAACAAAACGGACCCAACTCGTTTTAAGGTAGCAGATATTTCTAAAACACATACGGATCCAATTGCAAAGGTTATTAGAACCCGTCTAAGAAAAGAAGGGATTCATAAAGGGATAGATGTGGTGTTCTCCGATGAATCACCTATTGTAATTAGAGAAGAAGTTAAAAAATACGTGGGGAAAGAAGATGCACCGATTCGTAAGGCTCAAATGCCACCTTCCTCTAATGCCTATGTACCATCTGTAGCAGGTTTAATTATGGCTGGACATACGATTAACCAGATATTAAAAGATATCCCGATCACGCGGGTAAAAGATGAAAGCCCCAAGTCCTAAGACTTGGAGCTTTTTTCGCTATTTCTTTTTACTACCCTCAATTTTCTCATAAACCTGACTTAATGCTTGTTCAAATTTCCCAGTTGTTTTTGGGTTAAAATATCGTTTGTTCTTCAGTAAGTCAGGGAGATATTGCTGTTTGACCCAACCATTTTCATAATTATGTGGGTATAAATAGTCAATGCCCCGCCCTAATTCTTTTGCCCCTTTGTAGTGGGCATCCTTCAAGTGAAGAGGAACCTCTCCAATTTTTCCATTACGAATATCGGATAATGCCTCATCAATTCCAACAATAGCAGAATTTGATTTCGGGGAAAGTGCCAGTTCGATGACAGCTGCTGCTAACGGTATTCTAGCCTCAGGGAACCCAATTTTCTCAGCTGTTTGTACAGCGGCTAGGGCACGTGGTCCAGCTTGAGGATTTGCAAGACCAATATCCTCATACGCAATCACAAGCATCCTTCGAGAAATACTCGGAAGGTCTTCAGCTTCAATTAGACGGGCTAAATAATGTAAAGCCGCGTTTACATCACTACCACGGATTGATTTTTGAAAGGCAGATAGGACATCGTAATGTTGATCTCCGTCTTTATCGTGGTGGAAACTTTTCTTTTGAATACATTCCTCAGCAATGCTAGTCGTTATATGAATTTTTCCATCCTCTGCAACCTCTGTTGAAAGAGCAGCTAACTCTAATGCATTTAAAGCACTTCTTGCATCACCATTTGAAGCAAATGATAAATGAACTAAGGCTTCATCTGATACTTCAATAGGCATCTTCCCTAAGCCTCTTTCTTCATCTACCAGGGCACGCTTTAATGCCTTTAAAATATCTTCATCTGTTAATGGTTTGCATTCGAAGATTTGACAACGGCTACGTATCGCAGGATTGATGGCATGATACGGATTAGAGGTTGTTGCCCCTATCAGTGTAATCATTCCATTTTCTA
The DNA here is from genome assembly GCF_039522365.1 of Bacillus carboniphilus. Taxonomy (GTDB): domain Bacteria; phylum Bacillota; class Bacilli; order Bacillales; family JC228; genus Bacillus_BF; species Bacillus_BF carboniphilus. The sequence continues at coordinate 266,644 of NZ_BAAADJ010000023.1, forward strand.
AGTATGGCAGTAAGAAATCTTGTTTCGCTTTATCTAATCGATGTACCTCATCGAGTAAAAGAATGACACGACCAGACATTTTGGCTTCTTCTGCAACGATTTGTAAATCTTTTTTCTGATGTGTAACAGCATTTAAAGTACGGAAGGCATAATTTGTGCTTCCAGCAATTGCACTGGCAATGGATGTTTTTCCGACTCCAGGAGGTCCATAAAGAATCATCGATGATAATCTTTTTGCTCTCACCATCCGATCAATCATTTTTCCATTCCCTACCAAATGTTGTTGACCAATGACCTCTTCAATTGTACGTGGTCGCATTCTATATGCTAGTGGTTGAACACTCATTTTCGTCACCTCAAGTATCTTCCCATTCAATGTATCACACTTTTTAAGAAAGTGGAACAAATGTACGCCTGCAAAACCCTATCTGTTTACTTGCATTTTTGGTAAAATGATTACATTGTTTATAACTCCTATGAGAAAGAAGAGACGTAAATTGAAAACTACATCAAGTTCTTGGGTCGGTCGATTCGTTATATTTATAGTCGGGCTACTAGTTATGGCATTTGGATTTGTGCTACTTATTATTTCTGATCTTGGTGCGACACCTTGGGATGTATTGCATGTCGGATTATTTTATCAGCTCGGTTTAACAATTGGAACGTGGTCGATTATAGTAGGATTTTTAATCTTAGGAGTAACGGCTGCTCTAACGAAAAGCTGGCCGCAAATGGGAGCTTTTTTAAACATGCTACTTGTCGGTGTGTTTATTGATTTGTATATGCTTTTACCATTTCTTCAAACACCTGATTCACTCGTTGGAAAAGTGTTCATGTGTATAATGGGAATTGGTATAGGTGGTATTGGAATGGGTATATATATTTCAGCACGTATTGGTGCTGGTCCCCGTGATAGTCTCATGCTAGCCATTCGAGATAAAACGGGTTGGAAAGTGCAGAACGTTCGTAGTGCACTAGAGGTTTTTGTATTAGTAGTGGGTTGGTTACTCGGCGGCCCCATTTTTATCGGAACATTTTTATTCGCATTTTTAATTGGACCAGTTCTAGGTTGGACGCTCCCACTTTGTGAGAAGATAACAGATTCAATGTTTGGTCCGATTTCTCCCAAAATTAAACCAATAAATACTCAAAGCATGAAAAGAGGTGCCAGTCTGTGAAAATTTCAACTAAAGGAAGATATGGATTAACTATTATGATTGAGTTGGCAAAAAAACATGGGGAAGGCCCAACTCCGCTAAAATCAATTGCACAATCACATGAATTATCCGAGCACTATTTAGAGCAATTGATTGCTCCGTTAAGAAATGGTGGTCTTGTCAAAAGTATAAGAGGGGCTTATGGTGGTTACATTTTAGCTAAAGAGCCAAATCAAATAACGTCAGGAGATATCATTCGAATCTTAGAAGGACCGATCAGTCCAGTCGAAGGAATTGAAGATGAAGAGCCTGCAAAACGGGAGTTATTTATTCGAATTAGGGATGCTGTTAAAGAAGTATTAGATTCAACGACATTAGAGGATCTAGCAAGCCATTCAGAAGATGGCGACACGGATTCATATATGTTTTATATTTAGTTATGAAATGAGGGTTTTGGTTTGAAAAACATTTACTTAGACCACGCTGCCACATCCCCTGTACATCCTGATGTGATTGAAAGGATTACAAGTGTGATGCAGGAGATATATGGCAATCCGTCTAGTATACATTCCTTCGGCAGAAGAGCCAGACAAATTGTCGATGATGCAAGAACAACAATAGCCAAAAGTATTGGCTGTAAATATAATGAACTTATTTTTACAAGCGGTGGAACAGAAGCCGATAATTTAGCGATTAAAGGAATCGCACAAAGTTATCATGGACAAGGGAAGCATATCATTACATCCTCCATTGAGCACCATGCAGTCCTTCATACTTGTCACTCTCTAGAAAAAGAAGGGTTTGAGGTTACCTATCTACCAGTGAATGAGGAGGGACTCATTTCACTGGAGGAGCTTAAAGACGCCCTAAGAGATGACACCATTTTAGTGTCGATTATGTTTGGAAATAATGAAGTTGGAACTATACAGCCCATACTGGAAATAGGAGATCTATTGGAAAATCATCAGGCGTATTTTCATACAGATGCTGTCCAAGCCTATGGGTTAATTCCAATTGATGTGAACACTTTAAAGGTAGATGCTTTAAGTGTTTCTGCACACAAGGTTAATGGGCCAAAAGGAACTGGTTTTTTATATGTGAAAGAAGGAATCAACTTGTCTCCAGCCCTACATGGTGGGGAACAAGAAAGAAAAAGACGAGCGGGAACGGAAAATGTCACAAATATTGCTGGGTTTGAAGAAGCTGTTAAAATTGCACAAAGTACAATGGAGCAAAAAGCAGCCTATTATCGAAAATTAAAATCTCTTCTTGTAAAAGAGCTTCAGGAGCGAGAGGTGAAATTTTATATAAATGGAAATCAAGAAAGTTCTCTCCCACATGTACTGAATCTATCTTTTCCAGGTCTTGATGTAGAGGCATTTTTAGTAAATCTCGATTTAGGTGGGGTTTCAGTTTCAAGTGGATCTGCCTGTACAGCTGGTTCTATAGAGCCTTCACATGTTTTATCGGCAATGTTTGGGTCTGACTCAGAAAGATTAAGAAACTCAATTCGATTCAGCTTTGGACTTTTTAATACTGAGGAAGACATTGTAGATGCAGCAGAAGTTGTGGCAGCCGTTGCAAAACGTTTGACTTCTTACTAATACCTATGCAAGAATGGTAAAAGTTTTTGAAGAACTAATATTCAGTTTGAAATAGATAGATCTAATAAGATAGAAAAGGTGGTGAACTGAAATGGAAAAAAGTCGTGAAAATACAAGAGTAGTGGTAGGGATGTCAGGTGGAGTTGATTCATCTGTAACGGCTTTACTACTGAAAGAGCAAGGCTATGACGTGGTCGGGATCTTCATGAAAAACTGGGATGATACAGATGAAAATGGAGTATGTACGGCCACCGAGGATTACAACGATGTAATACGAGTATGTAACCAAATAGGTATACCTTATTACGCAGTAAACTTTGAAAAGCAATACTGGAATAAAGTCTTTACGTATTTCTTGGACGAGTATAAGGCGGGAAGAACGCCAAATCCGGATGTCATGTGTAATAAGGAAATAAAGTTTAAGGCTTTTCTAGAGCATGCTCTTCAACTGGGAGCTGACTATGTGGCAACCGGTCACTATGCAAGAGTAGCTAGAGAGAATGGGGAAGTTAAGCTATTACGTGGTGTGGATAATAACAAAGACCAAACGTATTTCCTAAATCAACTTTCTCAAGAGCAGCTTCAAAAAGTCATGTTCCCGATCGGAGAACTGGAGAAAAAAGAAGTCCGAGAAAAAGCAAAGGAAGCGGACCTTGCTACCGCTACTAAAAAAGATAGTACAGGTATTTGTTTTATCGGTGAGCGTGATTTCAAGGAATTCTTAAGTCAGTATCTACCAGCGCAACCTGGTGATATGAGAACATTATCTGGTGAAAAAGTTGGGAAGCATGATGGCTTGATGTACTACACCATTGGACAACGCCATGGTTTAGGAATTGGTGGAGCGGGTGAACCTTGGTTTGTAGTGGGTAAAAATGTTGAAACGAATACTCTCTATGTTGGGCAAAGCTTCGAAAATGATTCCTTATATTCCGATTCCATCATTGCGACAGACGTTAATTGGATTCCAGTTGGTGACATGCCAGAAACGTTTGAATGTACGGCGAAATTCCGATATCGTCAGCCAGACCACCCAGTGACGGTACAAAAATTAGATGACGGCTCAGTAAAGGTCATATTCCATGGTCCAGTGCGTGCCGTTACCCCAGGGCAATCTGTTGTATTCTATCGTGATGAAGAATGTCTAGGTGGCGGAACGATTGATCAAATTTTTAAAGATAATAAAATACTTGATTACGTTGGTTAAACCTCAACTTTTGGTTGGGGTTTTCCTTTTGTTAACGCTGTTTTCACATTGTTTGTTGCTTTTAAACAATAGTTGACCCTTGAACTATGGCCGTTGATTTCCGTTGCAGGTGCTTGCTTTCCGCGGGCGGTCCGGGAGCCTCCTCGTCGCTTGCGCTCCTGCGGGGTCTCCTTTGTCCCTTCCTCCCACTTTCCACTGCTTCCATTATATTTTCTTCAAGGCAGTGGAAATGAGTCAAGCACCTTCCACTCCAATCAACTACTGCTTGAACAAATGGTGCAAGAAACAACAATCACAACGAAAATAGGCTTCTTAAAAAAACTTCTTAAAGTTAGTATCTTTTACTTAAACCATCAAGAGTTTAAAATTGTTATTGGCTTGCCTTGTCGGCTGATTAAGCTCTAATGCTTTTCCTCATATGGTATACTATTTCTAACTAGGAGCGTGATTCTATGTCACTTCGTGAGCAAGGACTTACATATTTACAAGAAGGAAAGTTGGAGGCAGCCGCTTCGTCCTTTTTACAGGCTATTGAGGATGAACCGGATAATGCGATTAATTATGTAAATCTAGGAGATGTTCTAATTCAAGTGGGGGAGGATGAAAAAGCCCTACCACTTTTCAAAAAAGCAGTTGAAATCGACGAGGATATGGCTACTGCTTACTATAGTATTGGAACGTTGTATTATAAAAACGAAAAATATAAAGAAGCCATGGAATCCTTTGAAAAGGCATTAAAGAAAGGCTTACAAACCGCTGATAACTATTTTATGTTGGGTATGAGTATGATTCACCTGGACCAACCAAAGCTTGCCCTTCCTTATCTGCAAAGGGCCACGGAACTTAATCCAATGGATGTTGACGCGCATTTGCAGTATGGTCTATGTTTAGGTGGTTTAGGCTTGTTTGAAGCTGCTAAAACTCAGATGGGAAAAGTTTTAGATTTAAAACCAAATGAACCGGATGCCTATTACAACCTCGGCGTTGTTTATTATATGCATGAAAATAACTTCACAAAAGCAAAAGAGTGTTTTGAAAAAGCGATTGAAATAAAACCAGACCATGCGCTTTCTGCGTACGGGATAAAGTTAATTGAAAAGCAAGGTATGTAAATTAAAAGGGTGAAAGAAGGCGAAATCCAATGCGACAGGAATCCTTTAATCTATTTTCGGAAACTGAAAAATATATAAAAGGGCGTCCCATTGTGACCATCTTCCATAATGAACAAAACCTCTATACGGTTTTAAGAATCAGAGTAGATGACACTGACGAAATATATGATGAAAAGGAAGCTGTTGTTACAGGGTATTTTCCTCGTATTCATGAAGAAGACACCTATAAATTTTTTGGAACGATGAAAGAACACCCAAAATTTGGCCTTCAGTTTCATGCGAACCGTTATGAAAAGGAAATCCCTAAAACAAAAGAGGGAATCATTCAATATCTTTCAAGTGATTTATTTTCTGGTATCGGGAAAAAAACAGCGGAAGTAATTGTTAATACCTTAGGAGAAAGTGCTATATCAAGGATTCTAGAAAACCCTTCTGTCTTAGAAGAAGTTCCTAAATTATCAAAGGATAAAGCAAAGCTTATTCATGAAACGCTTCAAGAACATCAAGGGTTAGAAGAAGTCATGATCACACTCTCTCAGCTTGGGTTTGGTCCGCAAATTTCTATGAAAATTTATCAAACATACCGGGAACAAACGTTGCAGATTATTAACGATAACCCCTATAAACTGGTAGAAGATGTAGAAGGGGTCGGTTTCGCAAAAGCAGATGAGCTAGGGGAACAAATGGGTATTAGTGGCGAGCACCCAGATAGAATGAAAGCTGCCATCCTCTACACGCTCGAAAAGAAATGTTTACAAGAAGGACATGTATTTTTGTTAAAAGAACCTTTTCTATTTGAAGTGAGAACACTACTTGAAAAAAATCATTCCCCTTCAATAGATATTAACGTTATTACGAATATGTTGTTGCAACTAGATGAAGAAGGCCGGATAAAATTCCAAGAAAATCGAGTCTATATGAACTCTCTCTATTACGCAGAAAGAGGGATTGTTACAAATATCGAAAGACTATTAAGCCAAGACCAATATGAAGACCAGTTTTCAGAATCTGAGTTTTTATTAGCCCTTGGAAGCCTAGAAGAACGTTTAGCCATGCAATACGCCCCTACACAAAAAACGGCCATACAAAAAGCCTTGTCATCACCAATGTTGTTACTAACCGGTGGACCGGGAACAGGGAAAACAACGGTCATAAAAGGAATAGTAGATTTATACGCGGAGCTCCATGGGCTGTCTTTGAATCCGAAAGATTATAAGGATGAGCCTTTTCCAGTTTTGCTTTGTGCCCCAACAGGACGTGCTGCTAAAAGGATGAACGAGGCCACTGAGTTACCAGCTGTTACGATTCATAGATTATTAGGGTGGAACGGTAGTGAGGCTTTCCAATATGACGAAGACCAACAAATTGAAGGACGTTTACTCATTATCGATGAAATGTCTATGGTTGACACTTGGTTAGCTCATCAGCTATTTAAAGCCTTACCAGACGATATTCAGGTCATCATGGTAGGCGATGAGGACCAACTCCCATCAGTTGGTCCAGGACAAGTACTGAAGGATTTACTAGAATCTAAAAAAATCCCAACTGTTCAACTTACGGATATTTATAGACAGGAAGACGGGTCTTCCATAGTTGACTTAGCACATATGATCAAAGATGGTGAAGTCCCATCCGATTTAATTAAGCCGAAGAAGGACCGCTCATTTATTTCTTGTAGAGCCCTACAAATGGGAGAAGTTGTACAGAAAATTGTAAAAAACGCGATGGGAAAAGGGTATTCAAAGAAAGATATTCAAGTACTAGCACCTATGTATAAGGGTCCTGCAGGTATTGATAATTTAAACACGTTGTTACAGGATGTTATGAATCCAAATGATGGGACAAGAAAAGAAGTTACCTTTGGAGAAAGAAAATATAGAATTGGTGATAAGGTTTTACAACTAGTGAACAGGCCTGAGGATCAAGTCTTCAACGGTGATATGGGAGAGATTATTTCCATTTTGAAAGCGGATGAAGTTCAATCCGAAGATAAGCAGGATCAGCTCATTGTGTCTTTCGATGGGATAGAGGTCTATTATCCAAAAGCCCAGTGGAACGAACTAACCCTTGCTTATTGCTGTTCAATCCATAAATCACAAGGAAGTGAGTTTCCTATTGTAGTATTACCGGTAGTCAGGAGCTACTACCGAATGTTAAGACGAAACTTATTGTATACGGCGGTAACTCGAAGTAAACAATTTTTAATTCTTTGTGGAGAGACGGAAGCTTTTGAAATTGGAGTGATGCGTCAAGATGACCATCAGCGCCAAACTTCACTAGTGGAACGACTCACTTCGAATAATGAGGCAAAGGAACAAGGAACGATTACAGAGGCTGAGCTGTTAAAAATCGATCCAATGATTGGGATGGAGCTCATTACCCCATATGATTTCTTATCATAATAAGTTCTCACTTTAACGAGTGGGAGCTTTTTTAATTTTCCATGGAACTAATCTTAAATATAGAAGTCTAATGTTATAGGGATTAAAAAGTTTGGGAATAATAGAAAAGCGAAACATAGAGACTATTTAATCAATTAACGAACATGAAAAATAAGGGGTGCAAGAAACGTTGTTGAAATGCCCAAACTGTAAGAGCAAAGATATCGGAAAAATAGGAGTAAACCAATACTACTGTTGGGGTTGTTTTATAGAACTATCGATAACAAAGGGAGTTATTAACACCCATCAAGTCGAAGAAGATGGTTCACTATCATCCTTAGACGATTTATTTGACGAGCAAGACAGACAATTTAGTATGTAAGATTTTTAAAAAGTAAACGTTCGTAAACATAGACGGACGTTTTTTACTTGTAAATTTCTATTTCAGAACTCATGCATATTCTCTGCCCTTACATTGAAAAATAAGGGGGAGGGGAGTGATGAGATCCTTGGATATAAAGATTAAATGGCTATACTGGTTAGGGATTATACTACTATCCTTTATCTTGCTATACATATTTGTTTTATTAAAAGGTATATGGTTGCCAGTTTTAAAAATCCTTTTTACAGTTTTAACTCCCTTCATCATTGGAGCATTTATATCATACCTCTTACATCCAACAGTAGAAAAATTACATGAAAGTGGATTACATAGGGGACTTTCAATATTTATTATCTATTTCTTATTTTTTTCACTAATAGGCTGGGGACTATATAAAGGAGTACCAGCTTTTATCAGTCAATTGCGAGATTTTGCAGAAAATGCTCCTGAGTACACGGCGATTTACAAGGATTGGATCAATGATTTAGAAAGGGAAACATCGACTTGGCCAATTGAAGTAAAGAGTCGAATAAGTGAGGGAATTCAATATGGCGAAAGACTCCTTGACCGAATTTTAGACAAATCGTTAAATATACTGTTGAAAGTTGGAAATTTTTTATTCGTTATCATTTTAATTCCATTTATCTCTTTCTATATGTTGAAAGATATTGAAAAAATTAAAGAGATGGCGTGGAAGCTGACCCCGCATAAATGGAGAAGAGAAGGTAAACAATTTCTATACGATGTAGATGAATCTCTAGGACAATATATTAGAGGACAATTTATTGTTTGCCTCTCAATGGGAGTTATTGCTTTCCTTTTATTTTGGTTTGTAGGAATTAAATATTCTTTACTCCTTGGTATCATTGTAGGAGTAACAAATATTATTCCTTACTTTGGTCCTGTAATTGGAGCCATTCCTTCTGTTATTATTGCAGCAACGATGTCAATGAAGCTAGTAATTATTAGTATAATCATTATTGCTGTATTGCAGTTTATTGAAGGGAATATATTATCTCCATATATTGTGGGAAAAAGCTTGCATATGCATCCTTTAATGATTATTGGCGCACTTCTCTTAGGTAGTGAAATAGGAGGGATTATAGGGCTGTTGGTGGCTGTTCCCCTTTTGGCTATATTAAAAGTAACCTTATTTCATATAAAGTTACGGTTTATAGACAAAGTCCGAATTTGAAAAATCGTTCCGACTTAGTTTGACAAACCTTATTGCAGTCCTCTATAATTTTCCGTATAAAATGACTAATAGGAAACACGAAGAAGGAATCAAGTACGTTACAGACCATTTGAGTGCAGTATGACATGCATGGAAGAGAGGAATCTCCGTAGGCTGGAAGGGATTCTAAATGAAGGGTAACCGAAGCTATTCTGGAGTGCAGCTAATACCTGCCGTTAGCCACGTTAAGGCTTTGGAGTGATGGGGATTATTATAATCCACATAACCAGGGTGGTACCGCGAGTTAGCTCTCGTCCCTGTTTTTAGGGATGAGGGCTTTTTTGTGTCTAAAAAATCAGTAGGAGGAAAAACAATGAATTACATAGGTGGTAATGATATTCGTAAAATGTTTTTAGATTTCTTTGTATCAAAGGGTCACAGAGTGGAACCGAGTGCATCCCTAGTACCCCATGAAGACCCATCTCTATTGTGGATTAACAGTGGGGTAGCAACTTTAAAAAAATACTTTGATGGAAGAATTGTTCCCGAAAACCCTCGAATTACAAATGCACAAAAATCAATACGTACAAACGATATTGAAAATGTAGGGAAAACAGCAAGACACCATACATTCTTTGAGATGTTAGGGAATTTCTCTATTGGTGAATACTTCAAAGAAGAAGCAATTGAATGGGCGTGGGAGTTCCTAACCAGCCCAGAATGGATTGGTTTTGATCCAGAGAAGCTATCAGTTACCATCCACCCAGAAGATCAAGAGGCCTTTGATTTATGGCATGAAAAAATAGGAGTACCTAAAGAACGTATCATCCGTTTAGAAGGTAATTTCTGGGATATTGGAGAAGGGCCAAGTGGACCAAATACAGAAATTTTCTATGATCGAGGACCTGAATATGGTGACGACCCTAACGATCCAGAGCTCTACCCTGGTGGAGAAAACGATCGTTATTTAGAAGTATGGAACCTTGTGTTCTCAGAATTTAATCATAATCCAGATGGAACTTACACCCCACTACCGAAGAAGAACATCGATACAGGTATGGGATTGGAACGTATGGCATCAGTCATTCAAGAAACCCCAACTAACTTTGAAACCGATTTGTTTATGCCCATTATTAAAGAGACAGAGTCCATTTCAGGAAATGAATATGGTAAAAATACAGAGCAAACAGTAGCGTTTAAGGTCATTGCAGATCACATTAGAACCGTTGCTTTTGCTGTTGGAGATGGTGCATTACCTTCCAATGAAGGTAGAGGCTATGTATTAAGACGTCTGCTAAGAAGAGCTGTTCGTTATGGAAAAGTGCTTGGTATTGACGAACCTTTCCTTTACAAGCTAGTACCTGTTGTTGGCTCTATCATGGTTGACTTTTATCCAGAAGTAAATCAAAAACAAGATTTCATCCAGCAAGTAATCCGAACAGAAGAAGAAAGATTCCACGAAACCTTAAATGAAGGCATTAACATGATCAGTAATATCATCGAGCAACAAAAAGGGAAAGGGGATCACGTAATCCCTGGAACGGACGTCTTTAAGCTTTATGATACGTATGGATTCCCAGTGGAATTAACAGCAGAATATGCTGAAGAAGCGGGCATGAAAATGGACGTTGAAGGCTTTGATGCAGAAATGGAAAAACAACGTGCACGTGCAAGAGCTGCAAGACAAGAAGTGGGTTCCATGCAGGTTCAAGGTGGTGTATTATCTGACATAAAAATTGAAAGCCAATTTGTAGGGTACGAAACACTAATGACATCCGGTAAAGTCGAAGCGATTGTTGTGGGTGGAGAACTTGTTAATGAAATTTCAGAGGGAAGTGAAGCCTTTGTTATTCTAAATCAGACTCCTTTTTATGCAGAAAGTGGAGGCCAGATTGGTGATAAAGGATTCTTTGAGTCAACAGCTGTCAAGGCTGAAGTACTAGATGTCCAGAAAGCACCAAATGGCCAAAACCTTCATCGAGTAAGAGTGGTGTCTGGCACATTAACAGAGGGTACTACTGTTGAAGCTAAAGTTAACCAAGAAGCACGAAAAGAAATTGTGAAAAACCATACAGCTACTCACCTGCTTCATCAAGCTTTGAAAGATGTATTGGGTAGTCATGTTAACCAAGCAGGCTCTCTTGTAGAACCTACAAGATTACGTTTTGACTTCTCACATTTTGGTCAAATCACACAAGAAGAGCTTGAAACGATTGAAACGATTGTGAACGAAAAAATTTGGGCAAGTATTGATGTTGATATCTTCCATAAGTCCATTGATGAAGCGAAAGCAATGGGAGCAATGGCGTTATTCGGAGAAAAATATGGTGATGTTGTTCGTGTTGTTCAAGTAGGCGAATACAGCTTAGAACTTTGTGGAGGTTGCCACGTTCCAAATACGTCAGCTATAGGTCTATTCAAGATTGTTTCTGAAGGTGGTATTGGAGCTGGTACACGGAGAATAGAAGCAGTCACAGGAAAAGCTGCCTATCAGCGTCTAAATGACCAAATTCAAGTTCTAAAATCAGCAAGCCAATTATTAAAGGTTCAGCCAAAAGATGTAGCTACAAAAATCAGCACTCTACAAACAGAAATGAGAGAACTAGAAAAAGAAAATGAATCCTTAAAAGCAAAAATCGGAAATATTGAGGCAGGAAACCTTCTAGACTCCGTTCAGGATGTAAATGGTGTGAAGCTTGTTGCCAAAAATATTCCGGGCTCAGATATGAATCAGCTTAGATCAATGGTAGATGATTTAAAAGAAAAACTAGGATCAGGTATTATCTTGTTAGGAACGGCACAAGATGATAAGGTTCAGTTAATTGCAGGTGTAACAAAAGATTTAGTAGAAAAAGGTTATCACGCTGGTAAGTTAATTAAAGAAGCTGCTACGATTTGTGGTGGTGGCGGTGGTGGCCGTCCAGATATGGCTCAAGCTGGTGGGAAAAACCCAGAAAAACTAAATGATGCAATCACTTTTGCACAAGAATGGGTAAAATCCGTTTGATTCCATGGTGAAGTAGTGTAAAATGAAGGTAACTTCTGGATAGGTAAAACCTCCCTCTTCTATTTATTATTGGGAGGTTTTACGACCGGTTTCTAACTTCAAGGGTATGCGAAAGAGGTACCAACAACGGATACCTTTGTGTTAGTTTGAGATCTAGTTCCTGAAGAAAGACGAGGTGCTTTTATTGAGCTCTTTTGATAAGACGATGCAATTTAATTTTCCGGAAGAACCTATGGAACATGACGTAAAAGAAGTTTTACTTCAAGTGTATGGTGCCCTACAGGAAAAAGGCTATAATCCTATTAACCAAATTGTTGGATATTTATTATCTGGAGATCCAGCGTATATTCCGAGACATAAGGATGCCCGGAACATTATCCGCAAATTGGAAAGAGATGAAATTATTGAGGAATTAGTCAAATCATATTTACGGAATGAGCGCGAGGGTTAAGATGCGGATATTGGGATTAGACGTGGGTTCTAAAACGGTGGGTGTCGCCGTCAGTGATGAATTGGGATGGACAGCTCAGGGAGTTGAAACGATTCCTATAAATGAGGCTGCAGGTGAATTTGGCTTCGATCGATTGGACAAGCTTTTGAAAGAATATACCGTTGAAAAAGTAGTCATTGGTCTTCCGAAAAACATGAACGGAACCATTGGACCAAGGGGAGAAGCTTCGAAGCTTTATGCCAAAAAAATTGAAAAAAAGTTCGGTATTCCGGTCATACTATGGGATGAACGTTTAACAACGATGGCAGCTGAAAGAGTGTTGCTTGAGGCTGATGTTAGTCGAAAGAAGAGAAAAAAAGTTATCGATAAAATGGCTGCACACTTTATTCTACAGAGTTTTTTAGACAGCCAAAAATAGGAGGAAACAAAATGGATCACGGTGAAGATAAGCACATTACAGTGTACGATGAAGAGGGTAACGAGCAGCTATGTGAAGTTTTATTCACATTTGACTCAGAAGAATTCAATAAATCTTATGTACTCTACTATCCAGTAGGCCAGGATGAGGATGAGGAAGAAGAAGAAATTGAAATCATGGCAAGTAGCTTTAGTCCTGGAGAAGATGGTGGAGAGCTTCAACCGATTGAATCGGACGAAGAATGGGATATGATTGAAGAAATGCTTGAAACTTTCCTAGCTGAAGAAGAAGAATAAAAGTAAGTCAGAGGCACTCTAATCATGAGTGCCTTACTTTTTTGCCATGGACTTTTTAGTGACTCTATCTTTCTCTTAATTGAGGGATGACTTGACAGAAGATGAATGACTTGTAAAATACTAATGAAGCAGTATTTTTCGTCAAAGACATTCAAATATCTACATATACAAACAAAACTAAAGCCTCATTGAGTGGGGGATGACTATGAAATCGACAGAAGAACAACAAAACAAGAAGGAAATAATACGAAAAAAAATGATAGAGAGACAGAGCGAGGCACGGACAGTAAGGAAAATTGTTTTTATTGTTACAATAACCTTGTTTTTATTTGTGGGAGGAGCTATTTTAGGTGGTTTTCTTTATGTAACTTCTGCATTAAAACCGGTTGACCCAGACAGTGATAAAACAACTCCTGTTGAAATTCCAATAGGGTCTAGTGTAACGTCTATTGCAAATATCCTAGAAAGCGAAAATATTATTAAAGATGCAAAAATCTTTAAGTACTATATAAAATTTAAGAATGAATCTGGATTTCAAGCAGGGCAGTATGACCTATCGCCATCAATGACGTTAGACCAAATTATTGAAAGCTTGAAAACTGGTAAAGTCATGCGGGATGTTGCGTTTAAGATGACAGTACCTGAAGGATTATGGTTGGAAGATATTGCTGGCATCATTGCTAAGGAAGTGGACTTAACTCAGGAAGAGGTATTTGAAACTTTAAACGATCCAGAATTTATTAGTAAAATGATGGAGAGCTATCCATTCTTACTAACGGATGACATACTTAATGAGGCTGTTAAATACCCATTAGAAGGCTATTTGTTCCCTGCAACTTATTCGTTTTACGAGAAAGAACAAACAGTAGAATCGATTGTTCGTGAGATGTTATCGAAAACATCTGATGTTCTTTTGGGTTACCAAGGACTAATGGAAGAAAGACAGCTAACCGTTCATGAGACCTTAACAATGGCATCGCTTATTGAGGAAGAGGCAACTGAATTGGTGGACCGTCATGCTATTTCAAGTGTGTTTTATAACCGTATGGAGATTGGAATGGCCCTGCAAACAGACCCAACAGTAGCCTATGCCATTGGAGAACATAAGGAAAGAACCCTTTATGAGCATACTGAGGTCGATTCACCATACAATACCTATCAAGTGCCAGGATTACCACCTGGTCCGATTGCAAATGCTGGGGTTATGTCGATAGAGGCAGCTCTTAATCCCGAAGAAACTGGCTATTTATACTTCTTAGCTACACCAGAAGGTCAAGTTCTATTTTCGGAGACACTACAAGAGCATAATGCTAAAAAGGCAGAACACATTACCAATCAAAATTAATATTAGTAATAGGGGTGAGAGACTTCTCTTTCCCCTCTTTTTTATGGTACTATATGAAAGTTCGTATTTTACAAAGACAAACGATCCCCAGAATGTTGTTTGGAGGAGGTTATTCACATGAATAACTCAGATTTTTCTGCTATTAAACAGTACATCTCAGACTTATACGTTGAAAAAGACCCCTTGTTCCAAGAGATGGAGCAATACGCCACGGAGCATTCAGTTCCTATTATGGAAAAGGATGGCCTAGAGACATTACGTCACTATCTTCGTTTCTTAAATCCCGAGAAAATATTAGAAATAGGTACGGCAATTGGGTACTCTGCGTTAAAGATGAATGATGCATGTCCAAACAGCATTGTGTATACAGTTGAAAGGGATCTAGTTAGGGTAAACGAAGCAAATGATTTTATTGCAAGGAAAAATAAAGCTAATCATGTTCATATTATTGTTGGTGATGCATTAGAAGTGTCTGACCAAGTTACACTTCATGCTCCATTCGATGTTTTATTTATCGATGCAGCTAAAGGGCAGTATAAGAAATTTTTTGAACTGTATAGCCCACTCGTAAGAAAAGGCGGCTTTATTTTTTCTGACAATGTATTGTTTAAAGGGTTAGTGGCAGAAGTAAATATGGAACGTAGCTCAAAGCGAATTGAAAAAATGATTGATAAAATAAAACACTATAACGAATGGCTATATACCAACCCTTCTTATGACACGGTCATTTTGCCTGTAGGAGATGGGCTTGCGGTTTCACGAAAACTTCACGAATAAAGTATGAAAATCTATGCGAATAAGTAAAATACCTTTTTGTAGATATGGAGGTAGATCTGAACTTTTAAGCATAGGCACGAACATTATTGTCACATAATAGAATGTGAAAGGAGAACGAGCATGGGAACGAAACCGATTGTCATTGGCGTGGCAGGGGGATCTGGTTCTGGAAAGACCAGTGTTACGAAAGCGATTTATGATCGTTTTCAAGGGCACTCTATCTTAATGATTGAACAAGATTCGTATTATAAAGATCAAGCACATTTGCCATTTGAAGAAAGACTATTGACGAATTATGACCATCCCCTCGCGTTTGATAATGACTTACTTATTCAGCATATCGAGCAATTACTAACTTACAAACCAATTGAAAAACCAGTATATGATTATAGTCGACATACTCGTTCCCAAGAGGTTATTGTTGTAGAACCAAAAGATGTTATTATACTAGAAGGAATTCTAGTTCTAGAGGATGAACGTCTGCGTGGTTTAATGGATATCAAATTATTTGTAGATACTGATGCTGACATTCGCATTATTCGCCGACTTGTTCGTGATATTCAAGAAAGAGGACGTACGATGGATTCAGTGATCGATCAGTACACAAATGTTGTTAGGCCGATGCATAATCAATTCATTGAGCCAAGTAAAAAATATGCTGACGTAATCATACCAGAAGGTGGCCAAAATAAGGTTGCAATCGATTTAATGGTTACAAAAATTCAAACGATTCTTGAACAAAAATCATTTTTGTGAAACAATAGCATAAGTATATGGACAAATAGTGTATGTAAAGCGCTATCATAACAAAAGGGTGCGGTAGATATCGCATTCTTTTTCTGTACTCTATTAAAGATGGAATAATTTGGTTTTTATGGATTGAAGGAGTGTGAAGGAAAACATGGCACAAGAAAAAGTTTTCCCGATGACAAAAGCCGGGAAAGAAAAATTAGAACAAGAATTAGAACAGCTAAAAACAGTAAAAAGAAAAGAAGTAGTGGAAAGAATTAAAATTGCACGTAGCTTCGGGGATCTGTCTGAGAACTCTGAGTATGATTCTGCGAAAGAAGAGCAAGCTTTCGTTGAAGGTAGAATCACTACTTTAGAAAACATGATTAGAAATGCAAAAATCATCGAGGAAGATGATTTGAATTCAGATACAGTATCACTGGGTAAATCTGTTACTTTTATTGAATTACCAGACGGTGATGAAGAAACGTACACGATTGTAGGTAGTGCGGAGGCAGATCCATTTGATGGAAAGATCTCGAATGACTCACCTATTGCAAAAAGCCTTATGGGTAAAAAAGTAGGAGATGAAGTAGTCGTTCAAACTCCTGGTGGGGAAATGAATGTAAAAATAGTATCGATTAGCTAGTCTAAAGAATTACAACCTCGTCAACAATGTTGGCGAGGTGTTTTTTATGTTAAGAAAAAGACGACTATATACTTTTTCATTTCTTATTACGCTATTGTTAATCGTTTTATTAGTTCGTTTAACTCAAATTCAAATAGTAGATACAGAAACATTCTCTGACCAAAATATAAATTTACTGGAGGCGAGTGTCACGCAAAGGACACAATCAGTAGTGATTGATCAGGGAAGAGGGAAGTTCTTTGATAGAGAAGGAAATCCGCTTACCCACTTTACAATCCCAACCCTTATTCTTTTTCCCTTTTTAAAACAAATGGATTGGGATATTAGTTCAGTTGCAGAAGTAATAGGGGTGTCAGAGGACGTTTTGAAGACAGCTGTAAATGAAGCAAAGGAGCCTTTTATCTTTGGAGGAAAAGATCCTATTGAACTTACAGAAAATCAGGTAAATAGAATCAACGCTTTACAGATACCAGGTGTTTTTGCTGTACATAAACAGTTTACTCGGCAAGAAATACCTGCCGAACAACTGATAGGAATGATTAGAGAGAATCCAGATGTTTTAATGGAAAGGTACGCAGATAGAGATATCCCTATTCATACGATGATAGGGATTACAGGTCTTCAGCAGAGCTTTGATGAATTTTTATTACAAGAGGGAGAAACAAAGCTTTTGTATCATGTAGATGCAAAAGGCGGTCCACTATTTGGAATTGACGTTAAGTACATAGACCCTGCCAACCCTTTTTATCCTGTTAACGTGAAGACCACGCTTGATATGGATATCCAACTAATGCTTGAGAGGCTCGTGGATGAGCAAAGAATTCAAAATGGAGGTGTTGTGTTATTAGATGTGGAGACAAACGATATTTTAGGCATGGTGTCACGTCCACATTTAAATGAATCTTCTCCGTTTCATGATGACGGTGCTACTAACTTCATGATTACCCCACAAATCATGGGTTCTGTTTTTAAGACAGTGGTTGCAGCAGCAGCGATTGATTTAGAACTGGATGTACCTTCAAATACGTATAACTGTAGTTTGAACATACGGGATGAAAAAGATCCTGAATATGACTATGGCTACTTAAACATGGAAGAGAGCTTCGCAAAGAGCTGTAACCGGACCTTTGCATTATTGGCTGAACAAATCCAAAACGAGGACCCCACTCTTTTGGAGAACTATGCAAAGAAGTTATCGTTGATCGATTTAAACGGATGGGAAGGGGACGTTTTTCATTATACTGATTTCAAACAACTAAGTGGTGAAAAGCCTGGAAGAGTGTTTAGTCGAGATGAGGACCGGACAGACTCTAATCTAGTTCGAATGACTGGGATAGGTCAGCATGAAGTTCGAGCAACACCGCTGGGGGTAGCAAGTATGATGGCTACTATTGCACGTGGTGGTGAAAAGCTGTCTGCTCGAGCAGTTAGTGAATTAAACTATAAAAATGGTACAACTCTCTTTGAATTTCCTGTACAAAAAAAGGATAGTGAAACAATATCGCCTTATACCGCCATGAAGCTTCAGCATTTATTAAGAGAAGTAGTGGTCCATGAAGAAGGAACAGGTAGGTGGTTTCAAAATCTTCCATATGCTGTGGCTGGAAAATCTGGAACAGCAGAAACAGGTATTGAGAAAGAGGGTGTTCAACTCCATAATAAATGGTTCGCAGGCTATTTTCCTTTCGATCAACCAAGGTATGCCCTTGTAGTTGTTAATTTGGGTGTACAACAAGACGAAGGTGGAATAAACCCATTGTTTAGTGATATCGTACAAGGTATATTTGATTTAGATGAAAAGAAAAATAAGGTTGAATAAAAAAGGTGTGCGTCCCCGAATATATTTCAATCTTTTTACAAAGATAGGTTGGACTACAATGAAAAAAAACATCATGTTAAAATAAGGACTATGGCTTAGTGTGTTTATTTCATCATTTTATAAAAAAGACAAACAACTTCCATATGTATAGAAAAGGGGAGAGAGGACTTGAAGAACGACTATAAAGATTTTTATGTAGGGTCTAGAGCCCAAGCAAGGTCAAAAAAGAGAAAATCAAATATTATATTAAATAGCCTAATCGGAATCATAGTGTTACTCATAATTGTTGTAGGAGCAAATATCTTACTTGGTTCTGACGATAATCAAGCCAGTCCAAATGAACAAAATAATACTGAAAATAATAATGGTGTAGGAACTGAGGCAGAAGAGGAAGATGAAACCACAGATGCTGAGGAAGAGACGCCTATGGAAGAAACTGAAGACCCAACAGATTCAGAAACAGAAGATCCTTCTGAGACAGAAACAGATGAACAACCTAGTGATGAAACTGGTGAAGAAACAGATACAGACTCAACGGTGGATATAGAAGAAGGTTCATCAACTGATGTAGAAGAAAGTGACGACCCTAATGTGGCTGGAACGATTGTCAACCAACATTGGGAGCCAATTGGCACGGAACAGACAGGTGAACACACTAAGAACTTTTCTTCCGATTCACAAGATTGGAAAGAAATGCAAATGGCGATTGCATCTGCTCTTGGAACTTCCACCGATGGTCTAACCTATTGGTGTGTAGAAAATGGTGGAGCTGACCAAGTCATTGGTACAGTAACCGCAAAATCGAACGTAAACGAGCCTTATCGTGTTTACATTGAGTGGATTGACGGCCAAGGCTGGAAGCCATTCAAAGTGCAAACACTTGTAGAGAATGACAAGAAAAATAGCTGTGGTGGTTAAGTCGGAAAGCCCGAGGACAAATCCTCGGGCTTTTTTCTGTATGCAAAAGGTGCAATTATTGGGCTGAAGGTGCAATTATGGGCTGAAGGTGCAATTATTGGGTTGAAGGTGCAATTATTGGGCTGAAGGTGCAATTATTGGGCTGAAGGTGCAATTATTGGGCTGAAGGTGCAATTCTGGGGTTGAAGGTGCAATTCTCGGGCGGAAGGTGCAATTATCGGGTTGAAGGTGCAATTATTGATAAAGTCCATATAATTGTGTAAAAACAAAAAGGGGTCAAATTATTCCTTCCTGGTTACAATGTTTAACAACCACGTAAAACATTAGGAGGAAATAATTATGAC